>CAMNHG010000111.1 GCA_946539105.1 uncultured Clostridia bacterium
GGATTGTAGCCCGAACCGTAGATTCCGTAAACAATTACCGCCATTATTCCGATGAAGATTACGGCGTATCTGAGGATAAACGGCTTTTTGTCGAGCATTTCGCGGATAGTTGTTGACGGATGGCGTTCCTGAATAACGCTGACGGTAAAGATAACAATAATTCCGACCAGAATTACAATTATATCCTTTTTGCCGAGTCCCAGCTCGCTGATTTGCGCGCGCGCAGCGGTGATACTCTGATCTGTGAGAATCAGCCGGAAGGTGCGCATTGCCTCATTGATGCCGGGCGCAACGTCGAAAACATATCCGACAAGAACTATGATAAAGGTACGCAGCATTTGGAATACCGAGTACCAAATCGCCTTGGGGTTGATGTGCAGTTTTTCAAGAATACTGTCAAATACCGGCTGGAGCAGGATGCTCACCATAATGATAAGTCCGTTCCAAAGACCGAAGCCGACATACTTCCAGTCAGCGCCGTGCCAGATTCCGACTACGAGGAATACAATAAGCGACGCCACGCTTGTGGGCAATACCTTGGAGATATGCGCGCCCGCGGCGGTCTTGCCGAACTTTGTACCCTTCATCTTCTTGCTCGCGTTGATGAACACGTTTGACATCGCGACGGGATAAAAGAGGTAATTTTTCAGCCACGCACCGAGCGAAATATGCCACCTGCGCCAGTATTCGTTGATTGACTTTGAGAAGTACGGACGCTTGAAGTTGTCGATCATATCAATTCCGAATATCTGCGCCACGCCTCGGGAAATGTCGATACCGCCCGAAAAGTCGGCGTAAAGCTGTACGGAATAAAGCAAAATTGTGAACAGCAGCGTTGAACCGCCGTAGCTGTTGTATGAATCGGTTACGGTGTTTATCGCTATTACTGCGCGGTCGGCGATGATCAGCTTTTTGAAGAAGCCCCATAAAATGAGCATCATTCCGTGCTTAAAGCGCGTAAAGTCAAATTTGTGAGGCTCATAAAGATGGTGTGCAAGCTGGTCATAAATGCTGATTGGTCCCTGCACAATCTGAGGGAAAAACGATACGAACAGCATAAATTTAAGCGGATTTTTCTCTGCAGGGGTTTTCTCGCGGTACACATCGACGATATAACCCATCGACTGGAAGGTGTAGAACGAGATACCGAGCGGCAAAAACAGAGCAAGCATCGGGATTGAAAAGTTAATTCCGAAGCTGCCCAAAATGTCGTTCAGGCTGCCGGCAAAAAAGTTGAAGTACTTTAAGAACGCCAAAATTCCGAAGTTAAGAACAAGCGCGAGGCTCATAACAAGGCGTTTTTGCACCTTGATTTTGTTCTTGTACTTCTTTTTTGTCTCTCTGTCCCACTCCGCCTTATTCTTTTTCAGAACCGCCTTGGAGTTTTTTGAGATTTTGTCTATCCACAGACCTATCAGATAGGTGCTGATTGCGGTAAACAAAATGAACATCGCGTACTTGTAGCCTGCGACGAGGTAGAAAAATATGCTCGCCGCCAAAAGTACAATCCACTTATGTTTTTTCAGTGGTAAGGCAAAGTACAACAGTGCCGTTACCAGTACAAAAAATATAAAGTTTATTGAGGTATAGGTCAAAATTACATCCCCATTATAATGCTAATAAAGAAATATTTTAAGAGTTGCCCTTATCTTTTAGGTGTGTTAAACACGTCGGTATAGAGCTTTTCACGCAGAATGGTGAGTCCGTCTTTCTCCGAATACTCCGAGATAACGGGCATTTCTCTGCTGAGGAATACCGCCATACCCTCCATTGAGGAGTACGCGCCGGTTCTGCAGAACACCAAAACGTCGCCGATTTCGAGCGAATTAAGCTCGACGCCGCGCGTGAGCACATCCGCAGTGGTGCAAAGACTTCCGCAGAGCGTCCACGGCTGAACGTCATCGGGCGCGTTATTATTCTTTAACTGAATTATTTTAGGTATCTGCATTCCCTGAAGCTGGCCGTCGTACTTGAGCTGGTTCATACCGCCGTCAACAACAGCGTAGTTGATGCCCTGGTTTGTCTTAACGTCCATTACCTTTGTCAGGTAATATCCGCAGGGCGCGGCAAAGAACCTGCCCATCTCTACGGTTAGCTCGCAGAGCTCGGCAGTCTCGCGGATTTTTTCCGAAATTTCGGAGAGGCGTTCTTCCTCGAGCTCATCGGCGTTGTCCGCAAAGTAATCTACAGCCAAACCTGTGCCGTACTCAACGCGCTCTGCGGTAAAGCCGTAGTCGTCCTTAAGTCTTTTGAGCAGGTCGGCAATATAGTCAAGCTCGCGGATAATCGGCTTTGCCTTGCGCTTTTGCGTGCCGGTAAAGTAGTGGATTCCGACGATTTCGATTCCTTTATAATCGGAGCGGTGCTCGATGATGTCGAGCACATCAGCCTCGTCCATACCGAACTGGCTGCCGCCCTTTACATCGGTTACGCGTACAAGAACAGGGAAAACTTTATCGCGTCTGATTGCGGCGTCGTTGATTAAATCAACATGCAGGCGGCTTTCGGCAGTAAATGTGCCTACGCCGTCGTCCGCCGCGCGTTCAACGTCGTCATAAGTTTTATTAACGCCTGAGAATATGATTTTTTTCATATCCACGCCGGTTTTTTCGCAAATTGTCAATTCACCCGGACTGCACACCTCAATTTTGCTAAAGCAATCGGGCAGCTTTCCGAGCAGGAAGGGATTTGCCTTAATTGAAAAGCACATTCCGACCTTTTCGCCGAAATACTTGTGAACAAGCTCGGCGCGTTTGTTGAACAAATCGAGGTCGAAAATATACGAAGGCGTGGATACCTTCGGGAGAAGTTCCCTTAACTTTTGTTCATTCATATTATTCGTCCTGGAGCTTCTCGATAAGAGCGTACATAGCCTTAGCCGAGTTGAAGTTCTCGGGCACAAGGTTGTTGGGCTTAATCTCGATGTCAAACTCATCATTGAGTTCGCCTACGAGAGCAACGATGTCGAAAGAATCGAGAATACCGTCTGTGATAAGAGCGGTTTCGTTTTCAAAGTCTACGTCAGGTCTGAGTTCCTGCAGGATTTCCATTAATTTGTCCATAATAATATCTCCTTTAATAAATTATTTAAAATATGTTTTTAATGTCTGCATATCAATCTTGCCGTTAGGCAGTGTGGGCAGCTTGTCAAGGTTGACCAGCTTGCGCGGCACCATAAACGCAGGCATATTTTTTCTGAAATTAAGCACTATGTCCTTTGAGGTTGCGTCGCCTGTATAGAACAGGTATAGATGCTCCTTTGGCTTGTTGTATAGCGAACAGCAGTCGGTTACGCCTTCAATTTTCTTGGCGGTTTCCTCGATTTCGCCGAGTTCAATGCGGTGACCGAGGTGCTTAATCTGTCTGTCCTTTCTGCCGTGGAACTGCAAAAGTCCGTCTGAATCAAAGCTGCCGAGATCGCCGGTTTTATAAATAAGCTCGCGGAAGTTATTATTGAGCGGATTCTGAATAAAGGACTTCTCGGTGTACTCGGCGTTGCCGTAGTAGCCGAGCGCGAGAATCGGCCCTGTTACGCAGATTTCGCCTGTTTTGCCCTGCTCGGTGGGGGTGTTGTCCTCGTTGAGCAGGAACACACGGTAGTTGTCGTAGGGCTTGCCAATCGGCAGAACCGTGTCATCGTCAACCTTTTCATTTACAATATAGTAGGTGCAGGAGGCTGTCGCCTCGGTGGGACCGTACTGGTTAACATAGAGCACGTCGGGCAAATTCTCCTGCCAGATTTTAAGATACTTGCAGGGCATTACCGAACCCGAGAAGCAGAGCTTTTTAAGGTATTCGGGCTTGCTTACGTCGAAAGCCCCGAGCTTTGCAGGAAGCTCAACGCCTGCTACGCTCCAGCAGAGTGCCGTTATTTTCTCGTTATTGAGTGTGTCGAAAAGCTGTGTGGGAACAGCAAATTCGTTTTTCGGAATGATAAAGGTCTGAGCTCCGAAGGTAATCGGCAGGTAAATATCGCGGATTGCGGCGATGTAGTCAAGCGGTGACTGGTTGCCGAGAACATCGGTATCGTCAATCGAGAGCACCTTGCCGACAGAATCAATATAGGTCATCAGCGACTGGTGCGAGGTGATTACGCCCTTGGGAACGCCTGTTGAACCCGAGGTGAAGATCACATACAGAGGCGAGGTGCAAACAATGCCCTCTTCCCTGCTCTTAAGCAGCTCCTCATCGGCAGGAGTTGACATAATGTCCTCCATAACCACCAGCTTGCCGTCAAAATTAAGGCTCTGAGCTGTTTCAAGGTGAGCCTTGTCAACGAGCATAATGTCAGATTTGATAACACTTAAAATCTGGTTAAGCCTTGTTACGGGCATATCGCCGTCCATAGGCGCGTAGAAGCAGCCCGCTCTTACCGCTCCGAGGAAGCACGCCGGGGTAAATACGTGTCTGCCGGACATTACCACAACCGGGCTGCCCGGCTGAGTGATACCTGCAAGGTATGTTCCGATTGACTTTGTCAGGTCGTTAAACCCGCCGAAGGTCAGGCTGTTTTCGGGGTCTTTGAAAGCTGTTTTTGAGGAATATTTTTCCGCCGCAGCGTTTAGTCTGCATAAAACTGATTTTTCCATAGCTTCTCCTATAAGAGTACATAGTAAGTCCAATATAATTAACCATTTTAATTATAATAAAAATACGCCCAAAGTCAAGCAGTTTTGCGTAATTAAGCGAAAAATTGACATTATTATTAAACCTACATACGCTTGTTGTGTTTTAATAGATAAAACGCCCAATCCGTAAAAAACGAACCGGGCATAATATTGCTGAAAATCACTTGAAATAGTGGTATATCTGACACTTCAAAGTGCCGTTGTAAACCTTGCGGCGTTTGTCGGCTTTTCTGCCGAAAATCTTTTCAAAATCGTCGTCGGGAGTAAT
>CAMNHG010000112.1 GCA_946539105.1 uncultured Clostridia bacterium
ATTACCCTTTCCGTAACCGACAAGCTGCTTGAAAATATGCTTTCGCGTTCTGTCGAGGGGACTACAATCGGCGGAGTTGAAAACCTGGCAATGTCAAGCGAATTTAACCGCGCGGCGATAAAGTACGGTGTAATGCTTGTACATTCATCCGCGCTGATTTATGACGGCGGAGCGTATCTTTTTTCTGCGGATTCGGGAGTGGGAAAGAGTACGCACACAAAGCTGTGGCTAAAAGCATTCGGTGATAAGGTGCACATTATGAACGATGATAAGCCGGTTGTCAGGCTCTTTGACGACCACGCCGTTGCTTTCGGCACGCCGTTTGACGGCGGAAGCGGAATCGCGCTGAATGAAAACTATCCGCTAAGGGCGATAATTTTTGTCGAGAGGGGAGATATAAACTGTGTCCGAATCCCCGACAGCAAGGAGATTATCCAAAAGCTGTACTTTCAAACGGCGCGTATGGTAAACCGCGAGACCGCAGAAAAAATGCTCGCAAACATAGAGAAAATCCTGCACCTGACAAAGTTCTATGTCCTGACCTGCAATATGGATATTTCGGCGGCATACACAGCATATAATTCTATTATAGAAAAAAGCGAGGATGACTAAATCCTCGCTTTTATATTTACTTACGGTAATTATTCTAATGTAAATTTTTTGTTTTTTAATATGGTCAGCTCAGGATAAAGCTCTTTAATCTCCAAAAGCCTTTCCTTATAATAGCTGTTTACGCTGCCGGTGTAAATCAGCCTATCACAGTTTAGCAAATCGTAATTTTTTGCGATGCCGTCCATCACAATGCAGTCCGCTGTTCTGTACTCAGCCGGAAGATATTTTATATTGCTGTTAACCGGTACGAATAAAACGGTTGATTTTTCAGTTTGTAAATACTGATATACAATACCTTTTATGTCAATCAGCGTCACTTTCGCTTCGGAATTTAGTTTGACGGTTTGGATTGTATTTTCCTGAATTGTGTAGTTGACTTTATCAAAAATCAACGTCATATCTTCAACTGATTTTGCTTCGGTAATTAGATTAACCGTGGTAAATTCCTGAGAAATATCCTGTAGCAGCTCTGTGTTATTATTCGAATCAGGAATTATAAGATAGTCAATTTCGCTGTCGCACTGATAAATATTCTCGCTTATTTCGCGGAAAGTCTTATAGTTGCCCCCGGCGTTCAGTAAAGAAATATTGCTGCCCTTCTTAACCTGCGCGCAGTAGCCGCTTCCGGATTGATAAATCGTCAGATTGCAGGATATATCTGCGTTTAAGAAAGCGATTATGCTGAGAACAAGCATTAAAACGAATGAAAAATTAGCGGCGATAATTATGTAGTTTTTCTTTGCCTTAATCAAGTAGCCGATTATCACCAACAGCACACTTATAGTAAGCCAAATATACACCTCGATTGAATCGGCTTTAATTGTGGAAGAGTGAAACTGAGCGAAAAAACCGTTGATAAGCAAAAGCAGCTTGCAAAGCAGATTATTAATAAATGCCACCAAGTATGTAATTACCGGTGCAATGGGGAAGAGCGCGAGCAGTGAGCAAATCAGCGATAATATCAGAATTAATGACGCTATCGGTTCGGTTAGTGTGGAAACAATCGACACCATCGGGGAAATACTGCCAAACGCGATGACGGTTATCGGAATAATCCACAGTGATGCGGCGACTGATACCGAGAACAGATTAACGAAGAAGCATAATGTGTTTTTAATTCTAATAACGAATTTATTATTGCCTTTATTTATCTTAAGCCCTGCCTTGCCTATGATAAAATCGCTTATCTTTTTGCTCCAGAGTATAATTCCAAGCGTCGCACTGAACGACATTAGCAGCCCTAAATCTCCCACGGCATATGGGTTGGTGATTGTCATAGCCAAGCCGGCAAAACCGAGAGAGTTAAGAGGGTCGCTGTTTCGCAGAAATATTCTTCCGATATAATATAGAATAACAGATATTCCCGCCCTGATTACGGAATAATTAAACCCGGTCAGCGCGGAAAAGAATATCGTTGCAGCAATCGCGCTGATACTTAGTATAATTCTTCTTCGCGTAAACCGCTTAACAATCAGCATAACCGCTGAAATCGCGATGGAAAGATGAAGACCCGATACAACGATTAAAAATGATGTTCCTGTTTTTCTGAAATTTTTTAGATCGCTGTTTTCAAGCGCGTATTTATCGCCCAGCAATATCGCTCTGCTCAGTCCCGCGCTGTCGCCGGGCATAAGCCTGTCAAGAGAGTTTCTTATTGCTTTTCGAAGCGATATGGCGTATTTATAAAGTGAAAATCGGTTTTCTCCGGTAGGGGTAATGCTGTAGGGTGTGCTTTCATAAGCCTTAAGCAAAATTCTGTGTCCCAAATTTTGCTCGCTGTTCTCGGCGTATGCTTTTACGTGAATGTTTACACAATCAAACTCTTTCAGTTCGTTTTCGGAATAACCTGTGTACTTCATTTTAGTGAATACAGGGTTATGGTCTATCGCGGTGGTTTGCACCAAATACTCAACGGACTTGTCCTTGAAAGTAATTTCCTCACAGATATAGCCCTCAACATATATTTCTTTTTCAGAATAATTATCAAGAATCGGATTGACATAATAATTCTGATAAAGAAATATACTTAACATGGCAAAAAGAATTGCCGCTGCCGAGATAATGTATGTTTTGAACATATATCTGTTTTGCTTAACCCTTTTGATGATTCCCAGCGAGATAAGTGCGGCGCATATAACAAACAGAGTACAAATCAAAACCCAAGATTTAAAATAGAAAACGGCTGTTAAGGTCAAAAGGTATAAAATACCGGTTAGTCCAAACAGCCGTTTCATATTTTTCTCCTATTTTGAATTGTTCATTCGGTAGCACAGCGTCATCAGGCTGTCGCTCAGATGAACATTCTCCACAACGACGTCGCTGTATTTTGAGCATAGGTCGTAGTGGCTGAAATTCCAATAACATTTAATTCCCAAGCCGTAGAGCTTGTCGAGGATAGATTCAACGCTCTCTTTCGGAATACACAGGAAAGCCGCTTCAATCTTATTTTCCGCGCAAAAGCTATCGAGCAGGGAGTCGTCCATAATAGTCAGTCCGCCGAGCTGTTTGCCGAGCTTTTCCTTATCGCAGTCAAAGCATCCGGCAAGTTCAAAGCCGAGCTTATTAAAATCAAGGTAATTTACAATCGCCGCGCCGAAATTACCGGCACCAATCATAATTGCCTTGTAGCCCTTGTTAAGACCCAAGATTTTTTTAATCTCGTCCCTGAGCTCCTTAACGGTGTAGCCGTAGCCCTGCTGACCGAAGCCGCCGAAGCAGTTTAAGTCCTGCCTGACCTGCGAGGCGGTGGAGTTCATTATCTTAGAAAGCTCGGTGGATGAAATTCTCTCAACTGAGCGGTCATCAAGCTCGCACAAAAAGCGGTAATACCTCGGCAAACGCCTGATAACCGACATTGAGATACTGTCATTTTTAGACATTTGAATTTTGCACCTTCTTAAAACGAGGCTGCGAGTCGCTCGTTAACCGCGTCAAGGAACGCCTCGGTGTTAACCTTTGTTTTGTTCTCAAGGGTAGAGATAAGGTAAAGGTCGCCGGTCATAATTCCGTCCTCAATAGTCCCTATTGTAGCCGCTTCCAGCTTGTCCGCAAAGCTCATAAGCTCGGGCAGCTTGTCAAGCTCTCCACGTTTTCTGAGCGCGCCTGACCAGGCAAATAGAGTGGCAACCGAGTTTGTAGAGGTTTCTTCGCCCTTAAGGTGCTTGTAGTAGTGACGCTGAACAGTGCCGTGAGCAGCTTCGTACTCGTAAACTCCGTCGGGAGATACCAGCACGCTGGTCATCATAGCAAGCGAACCGAAGGCTGTAGCAATCATATCGCTCATAACGTCGCCGTCGTAGTTCTTGCAAGCCCACATATAGCCGCCCTCACTGCGGATAACGCGCGCAACGGCGTCGTCGATAAGGGTGTAGAAGTACTCGATGCCTGCGGCGTCAAACTTCTCTTTATACTCGTTTTCAAAAATCTCCGCAAAAATATCCTTAAAGCGGTGGTCGTAGGTCTTGCTGATAGTGTCCTTTGTGGCAAACCAAACGTCGAGTTTCTGGTCAAGCGCGTAGTTAAAGCAGCTGCGCGCGAATGACGAAATACTTTTGTCAAGGTTGTGCATACCCTGAATAACGCCGTCGGTCTTGAAGTCGAAGATAGTTGATCTTTCCTCGGTGCCGTCGGGCTTAGTAACGCAAAGCTCAGCCTTGCTGCCTGCCTCCACGCGCATTTCGGTATTCTTGTAAACATCGCCGTAGGCGTGACGCGCAATGCAAATCGGCTTTTTCCAGGTCGGAATATACGGAACAATACCCTTTACAAGAATAGGGCTGCGGAAAACCGTACCGTCAAGAATCGCTCTGATTGTGCCGTTCGGAGATTTCCACATACTCTTAAGGTCGTACTCTGTCATTCTCGCGGCGTTCGGGGTGATGGTCGCGCACTTAACCGCAACTCCGTACTTTTTTGTGGCGTTTGCGGAATCAATAGTAACCTGATCGTCGGTTTCGTTTCTGTGCTTAAGTCCGAGGTCGTAGTACTCGGTCTTTAAGTCGATGTAGGGAAGGAGCAGCTTGTCCTTAATCATCTGCCAGATGATTCTTGTCATCTCGTCGCCGTCCATCTCAACGATGGGGGTAGTCATTTTAATCTTGTCCATTAGCTGTTCTCCTTTGTGTAGTCAAGCAGTCCGCCTGCAAT
>CAMNHG010000113.1 GCA_946539105.1 uncultured Clostridia bacterium
CCCTGCTTGTAAAAGCTGATTTTTTCGCCCTTATCTGTATGCTCCTTGGCAAGCTCAACCTTATAAGGCTCGTCCATATCCTCCAACAGTTTGATTGCCTCATCGGGTGCAAGCTCGAAACGCTCGATTTCAAGACCCGATTTTACAATCTTCTTCATTTCAGCCTTAATCTTCTGCAAATCGTCAGCCGAGAAGGGCTTTTCTACGTCAAAGTCATAGTAAAAGCCGTTGTCGATTGCGGGACCGATTGCGCACTTTGCGTTGGGATAAAGTCTTTTAACCGCCTGGGCGAGCACGTGTGACGCGGAATGCCAAAACGCGTGCTTTCCGTCTGAATCGTCAAAGGTCAAAAGCTCGAGTTTACAGTCATTATTAAGCGGAGTGCGCAGATCGCACACCACACCGTCTACGCTTGCGGCGCATACGGATTTATAAAGTCCCATTCCTATTGATTTTGCGATTTCGGCGGGAGAAATTCCGTTTTCAAATTCCTTAACAACTCCGCCCTTGAGTTCGACGTTAATCATATACATTCTCCTTATACAAAATAATTATTTATAAAACAAAAGCCCCAATGCCCTTGCGAGCATTGGGACGAATAAATCGCGGTTCCACCCAAATTCAGTGTAAAACACTCTTAATTAAGCCTTAACGCGGCGAACGCCGTGCCATTTCCTGCGCGGACTCAAAGGTGGTAAATTACAATGCCGAATACGGTGCTTTCAGCGTTTGCACCGCTCTCTGAAAACGGTTGGTTGTAATCCGTGTCCTTATCAACGTTCTTTATTATTTAATAATATAACACCGCAAAACGCGAATGTCAAGATAAATTTGCCGTTAAATTTTTCTTATTCGGACTTATCATCAAGCTCCTGCAACAGCTTATCAATCTCGCTGAGTCTTGCCTTCTCTTTAGCTTCCTGCTCGGCGTCCTCGTTGGTTTTGATTCGCTTTACGGGCTTTTCGGGAACATAGTCCGATGTATCTTCGGTTTTCTTTTCGGAAAGTCTTCTGAGCTCTTCTTCAAGCTCGGAGGCCGGCGAAGATTTTGCAGGCTCAGCTTTCGGCTCGGGCTTGGTCACGGGAGCAAAATGCTTCGCGCTTACAGGCTCTTCCTCAGGCTCTGCCTGTGCAGGTTCTTCCTGAGCGACCTCTTCGGCAGTCTCGGGCTCCTCAGGCTCGGGCTGCTCGGGTTCCTCTGCGGAATCCTCCTGCTTTTTGGAGAAAAAGCCTTTCTTTTTCTTCTTAGGCTTTTCGGGCTGTGCTTCCTTTTCAGGCTCCTGTTCGGTTACTTCCTCGGAATCCTTACTTGAATTGTATCCGATAATAAAGTCGTCGAGTCCTTTTGCCGAGGAATAATAATCATCGGCCGGATCTACGTTGCGGTCGGTTGATGACGCGCTGTTTGAAAACACAAGGTCGTCATAGCTTTCGGTTTCGATGTATTTTTCCTCTTCCTCGTTATTATCAGGCTCGGGAAGCGACTCTACGATTTCAAGCTCGTCCTTTGTGTAGGACTTAGAAGCCATTTCGATAATAAAGCTGAGAGCATACAGACCGAGAACGATAAACATGGCAGCTGTAATAAACGGAATATTGCTGATACCCTCGTGCATAGTGGTGATAATCAGATATACACCGTGAGAAAGCGTGAGGGCTACCGCAGGCAAGCCGTAGATAAAGCAAGCCTTTACGGGGTTTCTGCCCCTGATTCTCGATACTACCATAGAGTGCGAGAAGTAGTACAGAGTGATGAAAATATAGCAGAACAGTCCTGTGAGGTCTGTCGCGGAAATTGATACCTTTGTAGCGTTGAGGAACTCAAACACAAGCTCTGTACAACCCCAGAGAGCCGAGAACACATACAGAATTGAAACGCCCGACACGGTGGATTTTCCGGTAAAATGCACCTTGGACATCAACAGAAAAGCAAGTCCGGCAGGAACCGAGAAAACCGCGCTGATTACGCCCATCATAAAATATTCCGATTCGGTTGTAATCTCAACAAGCGACATACAAGATGACGCGATAACCGCCAAGCCGGACAATACCGCGAAAATACCGGCGGCAAAGTTTTTGTTTACAGGATAAACCGGGGCGGTTTTGCGGTCGAAAATGTTAATCAGAATACACACGACAAACAACGCAAGAGCGATTCCGATTGTAGTGTACGACAGTGCCATCCTGTCCATTCCGAGAAAATTTCCGCTTTCGTCCACGCCGATTACGCTCATTACTCTGAAAATCATCATTGCGATTACGGCAGGAATAAATGGAATTATTGAAAATTTAACCTTCATATATAATCTCCGTTCTTAATACTTTACGCAGGTTATTATATCTTATTCACGTACATATACTATTTTAAGACAAACTAATGGTAATGTCAAGAATAAGTTTACGGGAGAGTTAATTTTTTAAGTGAAAAGCAAAATTGCGGCATTTATTTGCCTGCTGATTATGATGGCTTTGATCCCGGCTGCGGTTGTGGGTATGAGCACAAATAAAGCGAGTGTTACGTCCTCTACCTCCGATTCGGCGGTTATAGGCGATGATAAAATACAAAAGGTGGTTAAAATTGCGGAAGGTTTAAGCTGTGTGGATTTTTGTGACGAAGCTCTTAAAGCGGCTTTGATTATTGCCGAGAGTAATTATTTATCAGGAAACTATAACGAAAACGTCAATAATAGTTCTAATAAAGAATTATATAGCAGGATAGAAAGCATTTATAATTCTAATAATGAAATATATCTTACATATAACGACAAGCCGGTATATATTCCCTGCTCTGTTTGCTCTAACGGAGCGACGGCGGAAAATGAAAAATACAATTATTTATGCTCTGTCGCTTCACCTTGGGACTGCGATTGTCAGTCTTTTAATAATGATATCGCGTGCGAGGGTGTGAGTATGTACGGTGTTGATTACCTTTGTAAAAAGGGGTATTCCGCCGAAGAAACTCTCGAATATTATCTTCCCAAGTTAAAAATAATGTTGACAAACGGATAAATTAGTTGTATTCTTAGATATAGAAATAACACAGGGGTGCTTGCTTTTGCAGGCTGAGATTATACCCTATGACCTGATTCGGATAATGCCGACGTAGGAAGCTGTTTGTTAGGTTTATTTAGCACTACGCCTTGGCGTGGTGCTTTTATTATTTATGCAAAAAGAAAGGAAGTAATTTTATGAACGCAAGCGTTGCTATTCAGACCTTGCCCGAGGCAAAAAATGATGACGAGCTTATCAGAATTGTAGACGAGGTTATCGCCTACATCAAAAGCACAGGCTTAAAGTGCTATGTGGGCCCGTTTGAAACCGCTATTGAGGGCGATTATGACGAGCTTATGGACATAGTTAAGGAGTGCCAGCACATCGCAATCAGGGCAGGCGCGCCGTCTGTTTTGGCTTATATTAAGGTTGACTACAGACCCGAGGGAGATGTGCTGACCATTGAGAAAAAAGTTACAAAACACCACGTTTAATTACCTTTTCCCCGTCGGCGCGATTATAATTCTGCTTATAATCTGGCAGATTGTAAGCGTAACAGGGCTTGTTCCGAACTTTATGCTGCCCTCGCCCGTGGACGTTGTAAAGGCGTTTATAGGCGATTTTCCGCTGCTGCTACAGCACTCGCTTTCAACTATGTTCGAAACGGTTGTAGGTCTGCTCATCGGCATAATTATCGGCTTTTTTACGGCTTTGCTTATGGACAGGTTTGTTCTTGTCAGGCGTTCGCTGTATCCGCTTGTTGTACTGACGCAAACTATTCCGACGGTCGCGATCGCGCCATTGCTGGTACTCTGGTTCGGCTATGAAGCCCTGCCGAAGATTATATTGGTTGTAATCGTGGTGTTCTTCCCCATCGCCGTAAGCCTGCTTGACGGATTTATGTCGGCGGATAAGGATACGATTAACCTTATGCGTTCTATGGGAGCAAGCAAGGGACAGATTTACAGGTACGTTAAGTTCCCGGGAGCACTAAACAGCTTTTTTTCGAGCCTGAAAATTTCGGTATCATACGCGGTTGTGTCCGCGGTAATTTCCGAATGGCTCGGCGGCTTTAACGGACTCGGAGTATATATGACGAGGGTAAAAAAGGCTTATTCATATGACAAAATGTTCGCGGTTATATTTTTGATTTCTATTCTCAGCCTTATTTTAATGGGGATTGTCAAATTGATTCAGAAAAAATGTATGCCGTGGGATAAAAGTATAAAATAAAGTATAAAACAAAGGAGTAATCTATTTATGAAAAAGAGAATTTTGGCACTTGTTCTGGCACTTGCTATGATTTGCCTTGTTACGGCAGGCTGCGGCGGAGCAGGGAAAAAGAGCGACACTCAGAGCAGCGAAACAAATGAAAAGACAAAAATCACATTTGTGCTCGACTGGACTCCCAACACCAACCACACAGGACTTTATGTAGCTCAGCAGAACGGTTACTTTGAGGATGAAGGACTTGAGGTTGAGATTGTTCAGCCACCCGAGGACGGCGCGGAAGCACTGGTAGGCTCAGGCAAGGCACAGTTTTGCGTTAGCTTTCAGGACAGTATGATTCCCGCGATTGTCGGTGACAGCGCGATGCCGCTTCAGGCTGTTGCGGCTTTGATTCAGCACAACACCTCGGGCATTATCTCGCGCAAGGGCGAGGGAATGGACAAGCCAAAGGGACTTGAGGGCAAAAAGTACGCCACCTGGGATTTGCCGATTGAAAAGGCTACGCTTAAGCAGGTTATGAAGAACGACGGCG
>CAMNHG010000114.1 GCA_946539105.1 uncultured Clostridia bacterium
CAGGTCTTTTCTACGGCGGCGGAGTAGAGCTGCTCGGCTTGCAGCTTTTGGGATTCCTCTCGGTTGCGGCTTGGACAGCGGTTACGATGACCTGCGTATTCTTCCTAATCAAAAAGATTTTCGGACTGCGCGTATCACGCGAGGAAGAAACCCTTGGTCTGGACATCACCGAGCACGGTATGCCGTCCGCTTACGCAGGATTTTCGATGGTTCCCGAATATGTTGAGGAAGGCGTTTCCCCTGTGATTGTCAGCGGAGATACGCCCGTTGCCGAGGCGGTTGAGGTTAAGAAGGTTCCTACCTTCGACGAGGGCAAGCCTAAGATTACAAAGGTTGAAATTGTCTGCAAGGAATCGCGCCTTGAAGCTCTTAAAAACGCTATGATGGCAATAGGCATTGACGGTATGACCGTAAGCCACGTTCTCGGCTGCGGAACTCAGAAGGGCAAGCCCGAATATTACCGCGGTGTTCAGATTGAAGCCAACCTTCTGCCGAAGGTTCAGGTTGACATTGTGGTCTGCACCGTTCCGGTTGGCAAGGTAATTGAAGCGGCTAAGAGAACGCTTTATACAGGTCATATCGGCGACGGAAAAATCTTTGTATATGACGTTGAGGACGTTGTAAAGGTCAGAACAGGTCAGACAGGACTTGAAGCTATGGAGCACTTTGACTATATGTAAAATATCTTAATACATAAAATCACCCCGGCAAAAATGGGCTTTGAAGCTAAAATTTGCCGGGGTTTTATATGAGTTTGTCAGTTGTTAAATAATTGCGTTCTTCATCTCGCGTACATATCGTAATTTGTTAGCCTGCTTACTTTTTCCGCATAGCGCAAGCCGTTTTCTGTCAACTTTTTTATTTGATACGCTATGGCTTCCGTTTCGCCGTAAAACGCTTTCATTTCGCCGAGAACACGTAAGCCGGCTTCTCTGAGCGTTTCTTTTTCATTTATCAGCGTACTGTCAATATCGTACAGCGCGCCGTTTTTCATATTATTTATAACACGGATTTGGTCTTTATACGATAACTTATCCTTATAATTTGAGTAAATCCACAAAACAAGAAGCTCCAAAAACTGTAAATCACGGACGTCCAAGCCTGACGGCGAAAAAGGATTTATGTCAACGTTGCGCAGCTCGATATGATTTACGCCGTTTTGCACCAGATTGTTAAGGCGGTTCGCACCCTTAGGCTTCAGGCGGATAGGATAATACAACTCGCCCACGCCTGCCAGCGTACCGCTGTTAAGATACCTCTGAATACTTCCGGCGTATGAGGTAATATTGTCATAAAACAGAATCGGTGTAAAGGTGTTCCAGTAGCCTTCTTCTCCACAGCGGATTGAAGCGTACTTTGTGAGTACCGTCTCGCCTGCTCTATCGCGATTGAAATATGAGCCGTCGCATACCGGCGATGCTGAGAGCAAAAGGTTGATTAGCCAGCCGTATTCAAGCAACCCCTGCGCCAAACGCAGATAGGCTTGGTTTTTGAAGGTTGCAAAATCGCTGTGCAAGGAATGAGGAAAGCTATACAAAAGCATTTCCTCCGACAAGGAGTAATTAACGTGTATACCCGACAGTGTCATCTTGAATTTTCCGTACTTTTCGGCAAGATATAGGCGATAATTATGCTTGCCTTGCCTGTCACCCTCGTAAACGGCAACGGGAATATCGTCCGCGCTTTTAATGATTGGCGGATTGGAGTACAACCAGAGCTTTTCTCCGCGTTTGCTTATTTCCGCTGACAGACGATTCGAATGATATGAAAGCTCGTCAATCGCTCCCTGTGCTGTGTTGTGAACTCCGGTGTTGATCTCCGCCTGATTCTCACAAAAATCTTTAACGATATGCTCGTCGTCCGGGAACGGATGCAGTGATTGCGCCATACCGCTCTCAGCAGTTACGCGCAGGGTTTCACGTTCTAAGCCGAAGGTACCGCCCAATATGCGTACATCTTTTGTGTTGAATATTTTTGACATCATTTCACCTACAGACTTGCATATTCTTTGATGACTTTTTTTACGTCATTTTGCTGTAACAAATAGCAGGACGGCGAGGTTAGTGTATTTGCCCGTTCAAACAGCGGCGAAAGATAGATTTCCTCGGAATAGCCGCGTTCCCTTAATCCGCCGGAGCAGAGCTGCAAAACTTCATTTAACAGCACTTTTAGTTCATCAGCGTTTACAAATGAAAGAAAATCCGCGCGGTTCATTTTTTGTCGGAGCTGCGCGGGTTTTTCATTTTCTTGATATAAAAATGAGTTTTTCAGTAAATCGCTCAATTCCTTTGTCCGGTTCATCAAACCGAGATGAAACGCCGCAACGGTCATTGCTTCGCCAAGCGGCTGCGTACAGGCGGAACGGTATTCAAGCGTTCCCCTTGCCGTGAGGTCAATCTGCTTATAAGTTCTGAGATACGCAATATCCTCCGCTTTCGGCGTAAAGGAGCAGGTATGATAATCGCCGTCGTAGTACTCACCGGAAACGGTATTGCGTTTTAGATATTCTTCAAAGGGAACCGGATAGAAGAACAGGTATTTTCCGTCACGCTCGGTACAGAAGATACTCGCCTTGCTCAGATATTCCGTTATCTCGCTTACAGACTTCGGGAGCGGTTCAAAAAATCCGAGGTTTCTCGGATTTATTCCGTGAGGGCTCTGCTCCCAAAAATAATCTCTTGCGCAAAGGAGCTCAGGTTTTTCGGGAAAATAAGAATTTGCAAACATCACCGCTTTAAGCGGTTCGGTGAGCGAAAACGCTTCAATGGTCTCGCAAATATTTTCCGCGGTAACGTCAAGCTGTACCTGAGACGCACTTGAAAAGGTTCCGTAGCCGTAAAAAGGATGAAACACACCTTTCCATATTTCGCACTTTTTAAGATAACCTTCAAGCATTCGGTAGCGCGGTGAAGGAACGAAGTTAAAGTCATTAATTTTATAATTCGGGTTGATTCCCATTCCCGTCAACGTGTGATTTTGCTGATTAAGTTCGCCGTTGATAAAGCTCACATATTCGCGGAACCGTGCCTGCGCCTCATGAAGTGTGCGCACACGTCCGAGAGAAATCTCAAAGTTATTATACGAACAATCGAAAGAGAAAACATCGCCGGTATCGTCGCACAACGCCTCGTGACAGATTCCGTCATCATCAAATTTTTGCGGAGTAAAGCTGAAATGCTTTATTGCTTTATTGACGGCTGCTATACTGACGGATTTATCGGTTTTTTCGCCGCTGAGATTCACTACAGGCATCTCTATTTCTATTCCGATATAGTTTGAGCGCGGCTTTTGCAGGGGTGAAATAAAACGGTCGTATATTAAATTCTGAGCGTTCATTTTTATTCTCCTTACAGACCTGAGTACGCCATATAAAGCGGATTATATGTGGACGGGTCAAAGAAATATTCGTTGCTGTGATTTGTTCCCTTAAATACGCGTGTGCCGTTTTGATAGCCCAGCAATGTTGTAAATGGTACGTTTTTCCAAATTCCTTCCGACAGTGGGCTCGTTGAAAAGGTCACGCCGTTTTCATCTTGCCGATAGTAAAGCGAATCGCGGAAATTTGTGTGCGCGTATAGCGTATCACCGTCATAAATAAGTAAATTCAGCTTATTCTTCGGCGAGCTGTTGCGGACAATTTCGTCCAATATTTCAAAACGCTCCGCGGCGGTCAGGGAACGTCCAAACCGCGTAATTGCTTCATCTATGCGGTCGATAATATAGAGCAAAATGCGTTCGCTGTCGGTTTCGCCCTTTTGCAAAAAGATGTATTTATTCAGCTTATCACATTCAAATACGGTGCCGTTGTGTATCAGTGTCCATGTTCTTCCGTTCTTGTCTGTCGCTGTAAAGGGGTGGCAGTTATCCTGCTCAACATTTCCGATGGTAGCCAAGCGGATATGCGCCAGCGCGTTTTTCGCTTTGATTGGAGTGTACAGCTTATCCTTTAGCAGCTCGCTTTTATCGGCGCGGCAGACTTCTTTGTATAATTCTGTTTTTTGTTCATTAAACAGCGCGAGTCCCCAGCCGTTAGGATGTTCGTTTGAATGGGAGTAAAACTCACGCAAATCATTATTCAGTTCTTTTTTTCGGTTGCCCGAAAAGCCGTATATTTCGCACATAACAGAACTCCGCAATTATACAAATTTGACAATAAACATTTTATAATATACTTTACCTATCTGTTTAGTAGGATTATTATATTACAATCATTGCGGTTTGTCAAGTGCTTTATAAAAGAATAGGTTATTCTTCCGCTGCGTCAGCGTAATCAAACGCACATTTACGGTCAAAAAAATAAACCCACGGCAAAAATGAGCACATAAGCCTCAAATTTGCCGGGGTTCTAATTTGTAATACTATTCTCTGATAAAAGACTTTAAAACAGATGTCGATGGAAAATTCCGCAGAACAAGGCGGAGGACGCCGCAAGGCTGACGCCTTGCAAGGACGACAACGCAGTTATGCGGAGTTTTCCACGGCAGATGTTAAAGGGTTTTATTAGAGAATAGTATAAGAATATTTAGTTGTTATAATGATTTGCCGAACTCATAGGCGGCTTTCAGCATATCCTCGTGTTTGCCTGCCTCTCCGGCATCATTCACACCGCCGCCGTTAAATACACCGGCGAAACGTGCCTTTTCAAAGCAGGCGATCCAGCCCTTTATACCGCCTACTGCTGTTTCTACGACATCATTGCCTT
>CAMNHG010000115.1 GCA_946539105.1 uncultured Clostridia bacterium
ACAACGCCGCACATTACGGCGATTACGCTCTTTTTAAATCCCATATCCAAAAAGCTCGCGGCGAGCGTACCCGTCCACGCGCCTGTGCCGGGAAGGGGGATTCCTACGAACAGCATAAGCGCGATAAAAAGACCCTTGCCTGCCTTTGCCTGCAGCTTTTTGCCGCCTTTTTCGCCCTTGTTGTAGCACCAGGTAAAGAACTTGCCGATATATTTTTTGTCCTTGCCCCAGATAAGAACCTTTCTGGCGAAGAAGTAAATAAGCGGAACAGGGAGCATATTGCCGATTACGCAGACAACATATGCCCAAAACAGCTCCCAGCCCTGCATACCCATACCGACAGCCACGGGGATTGCTCCTCTGAGCTCAACAATAGGCACCATCGAAATTAAGAATATAATAAGATATTTTACAAACATAGAAATCTCCTTGTGATATTGTTTGATTATAGTATAATTTTTATCTTTGGTTAGTATAGCAGAATTTGTCACATTTTTCAATATCGAAAACTTAAAATTTGGGACATAATATTGAAATACTTTTATACTCATTGACATTATTATATTTTGAGATACAATAGTTAATAGCAGTATAGTTGATTTTTTATTTAGCAGCAAATTATACTAATAAATATAACTGTAGGGGCGTTCTTAGCACAACGGCAACCCTTTTGTCACTTCGTGACATTTCCCCTGATAGGGGAATCACCCATGTGTCCGCCCGTATATAGACGTTTATTCACGCTCAGGCGTCGGTTTTTTGGGATACTTGTGTTGACCGTCCCCGGGCGCACACGCGGGTGTGCCCCTACGAATAATGTCAACAGTTGTGATTTTTCAAGATGAAATAATGGAGTGATGAAATGGAATCGAGGCGTAGCGGAAAAGTTTTCAGAGCCGTTGTTTTCGCGCTTACGGCGTTTATGATTGGCTTTGCCTTTGTCCATTCGTCAATGTCCGCCGCTGAATCTACGGTGGAAAGCGACGGCGCGCTTGATTTTGTTTTGCAAATTTTCCGCAGCTTAGGCTTTTCAATCGAGATGACAAGCCATATTATCAGAAAGCTCGCGCATTTTGCGGAGTTTACGGTAATCGGCGGCCTGCTTACAAGCTGCGCGTACTCCTTTGACCGCTTTAAGCCGTACAGATATATTTTTGCGGTGCTGTTTACGGGGCTTTTTACCGCGGTTATTGATGAATTTATCCAGCTTTTTTCGGACGGACGCTCCGGGGAGATCGTCGATGTTTTGCTCGACTTTTCGGGAGTTTTAACGGGAACGCTGATAATGCTTTTGTTTTATAAAATTTACATAAATATTCGTACAAAAAATAAGAGGGATAAAAAAGAGAATGGGACAGACTAAAGAGGTTATTAAAGAGAACAAAATGGGCACTATGCCCGTTACAAAGCTGATTTTTACAATGTCGCTGCCTGCGATTTTGTCAATGACAATTTTGGCGATGTACAACGTTGTGGACAGCATTTTTATAGGCAACTACAGCCAAAAGGGACTTACGGCGATGTCGCTGGTTTACCCTTTGCAGCTCGTGCTTATTTCGGTTTCGGTCGGCACGGCTGTCGGCGTTAACTCGCTTGTATCGCGAAAGCTGGGCGAAAAGCAGTTTGAGCAGGCAAATTCCGCGGCAACTCACGGACTTATAACCTGTCTGTTCTCATACGCACTGTTTTTAATACTCGGAATTATCGCGGTAAGGCCGTTTATGAGCCTGTTTTCTACCGACGCCGAGACAGTGCAGTACGGCGTTGATTACCTCACAATCGTGCTCTGTCTGTCGCTGTTTTCAATCATTCAGGTGATGATTGAGAAAACCCTGCAGGCAACCGGCAATATGATATACCCGATGCTGTTCCAGATGGTCGGCGCGGTTGTCAATATCATCTTTGACCCATTGCTTATTTTCGGCGTGGGATTTTTCCCCGAAATGGGCGTTGCAGGCGCGGCAATCGCCACGGTATTCGGTCAGTTCTGCGGAATGGTTTTTGCGGTAATCGTGCTCTTTACCAAAACGCACGAGGTCAAAATCACCTTCAAGGGATTTAAATTAAACGGCAACGTGCTAAAGCAGATTTACGGCGTGGGCTTCCCCTCAATTATTATGCAGTCAATCAGCGCGATTATGATGCTCGGGCTGAATACGATTTTCACCGTCAACGATTCTGCGGTGTCAGTCACGGTTTTGGGAGTTTACTTCAAGCTCCAGAGCTTTGTGTTTATGCCGTGCTTCGGTCTTAACCAGGGCGTTTTGCCTGTGCTGGGCTATAACTACGGCGCGCGCAACAAAAAGAGGGTTTATTCCACCTTAAAGGTCGGAATCATCGTCGCCGTGTCGATTATGGCGGCAGGTGTGCTGATGATGTGGCTTATCCCGGACAAGCTGATTTCGCTGTTCGGCGGCGATCAAAGCCTGCTCAACGCGGGCGTTCCGGCGTTCAGGATAATCAGCCTGTGCTTTATTCCCGCGGCGGTCAGCATTATTCTTATCACGCTGTTTCAGGCGACGGGCAAGGGCTTTCGAGGTCTGTTTATCTCGTTTGCGCGTCAGCTTGTAGTGCTGTTGCCGGTGGCGTATCTGCTGTCGGCAGTTATCGGCGTAGACGCTGTATGGTACGCGTTCCCGATTGCCGAGGTTGTTGCGCTTATTATCGCGTTGCTGTTCTTTGTCAACCTCGTCAGGAATGATTTTAAGAAATTGCAATAAATTAAATATCTTAACACCAAGCCTCGGCGCATATATATGTACCGAGGTGATTTTTTTGGAAGAAAAAATATTGTATGATGAAAACTGGCAGAACGTGACTTCTCCGGAGTACCCTGTTTTAAGCGAGAGGGAAGAAAGTGACGCTCAAAAGCCCGAAAATCCCGAGCCTAAGCCGATAAATATTCCCAAGCAGTATTTGCTTACCCTACAGCTTGTAATCTGCGTTTTGGCAGGAATCGGGGCGTTCGCGCTCAAAAGCATAGGCGGAGAAACCTACGAAACGATCCGCGATTGGTACTACTTCGAGCTCAACAACACTGCGATTTTTGATAACAACAGCGGTTTTGACCTAAATCTTTTGCTCGGTAAGGCTACTCCCGATGAAGCTGAAAATAGCTAAAATAAACGTAGAAATCTCATTTACGCTTATCTGCGTAGCAGGAATTTGCGTAATTTTGGGCATAACAGGCGGTTTTGTGTGGTGCGCCATAGCTGTTTTAATTCACGAGCTCGGTCATTTGCTTATGATGATAAAGCTCGGTTTTTTGCCCGAGAAAATCAAAATCTCCGCCTTTGAAATAAAAATTTTCGACTCAAAAAGGCAGTCACGGAGCGAAAAACAGAATTTTTTTATAATTTTTTCGGGTCCTGCGGTCAATTTTATTTGTTTTATTCCGTTTTATCTGTTATACTTATTAGGTAACGAATATTTTTTGCCGTTCGCACTGGCAAATCTCTCGGTAGGGCTGTTTAACAGCCTGCCTGTTTTGTCGCTTGACGGCGGTCAGATAATTTTCATCTTACTTAAAAGGCATATGAACCCGGCAAGGGCTGAAAAAACCGTAGACATCATCACGCTTATCACGATATTTCCGCTTGCCGCTTTAGGGTTTATGGTGCTGTTCAAGTCAAAATACAACTTTTCGCTGTTATTTATATGCGCGTATCTCATCATTTCGCTTGTCACGCGCTCTGACAGATACATATGACGGAGGATTTATGGTAAGCAGGGAAGTAGAAAAGCTATTGCTTAAGGTTCAAAAGCCCGGGCGGTACGTCGGGGGAGAGCTTAACGAGGTTATCAAGTACAAAAAGGACGTTGGCGTCCGCTTCGCGTTTTGTTTTCCAGACACGTACGAGGTCGGAATGTCGCACCTCGGAATGAAAATTTTATACAGTCTTTTCAACTCGCGCGATTATATCTGGTGCGAGCGCGTTTTTGCGCCGTGGGTTGATATGGAGGAGCTGATGGTGCAGAACAATATTCCGCTCTACGCCCTCGAAAGCGGAGACCCGATTTCCGACTTTGACTTCATCGGCTTTACGCTCCAGTACGAGCTCAGCTTTACAAATATGCTGAATATGCTTAAGCTGGGTAACGTCCCGATTAAATCCGCCGACAGAACCGAGCTAAAAAATATCGTAGTTGCCGGAGGTCCCTGCGCCTGCAACCCCGAGCCTATTGCCGATTTTGTCGATTTGTTCTTCATCGGCGAGGGCGAGGAGGTTGACCTTGAGGTAATAGACTTGTTCCGTGACTGCCGTAAGCAGGGCAAGAGCAAGCAGGAGTTTTTAGAGCTCTGCGCCGGGATTGAGGGCGTGTACGTTCCGTCGCTCTACGACGTCGAGTATAACGACGACGGCACAATTAAGAGCTTTACGCCTAAACATAACGCGCCAAAGGTAATTCACAAGCGGCTTATGACCAAGATGGACGAGTCGTACTACCCCGACAACTTTGTCGTTCCGCTCGTTGAGATTGTCCACGACAGAGCCGTTCAGGAGATTTTCAGGGGCTGTATTCGCGGCTGCCGTTTTTGTCAGGCAGGGTTCATTTACCGCCCTGTCCGCGAAAAATCTCCCGAGACAATCAACGCCCAGTGCAAGGCGTTGTGCGAAAATACAGGTTATGACGAGGTGTCTTTATCCTCGCTTAGCTCGAGCGACTACAGTCAAATCGTGCCCCTGCTCGAAAAGC
>CAMNHG010000116.1 GCA_946539105.1 uncultured Clostridia bacterium
GCGAGTACAGCACAGGTTTTTACTTCGGCTATGAGCCGGGGCAGACCACCGATACCGGCGGCTATATCCGCCGCTACGACGCCGCGGCGTTCTGCGAGAAGAGCATTGACGACACAACCTCGGTAATCTCCCAGCGCAACAAATTCTGCGTAGGCGACACGCTTGACATTCTTCCGCCCGGCGGAGTTCCGTACAACGTAAAGTGTATTTCGCTGACAAACGAGGACGGCGAGCAGGTCGAAAGCGCGCCGCACCCCAAGCAGATTCTCACAATGAAATCCGACCTTCGCGTTCCGGCAGGCTCGGTTTTAAGACGCAAACGCGAGCAATAAATTTTTATTGTAGGGGCGTTCTTAGCACAACGGCAACCCTTATGGTATGGGCTACCCCCATTTCCCTTAATAGGCAATGTCGTCAACATAAGATAATTACTGCATACTTATCCTTGACATTGTAGGGGCGCACCCGTGTTTGCGCCCGAGGGCGTTCAATTAAACATTGATGTTCTATCAATTATTTCTACGTGAACAAACGCTTTGTGCTATGAGGCGGGGCATCCGTTGCCGGACGGCAACCTTAGCACGTCGGCAAACCTTTTGTCACTTCGTGGCATTTCCTATCAAACTGTGTATAAATTCGAAAACAAACATTTCCTATCCGCGGGCGGACACATGGGTCCGCCCCTACAGTGTAACGAAAAAAATATACAAAACATTATAATCATAAACTAAGGAGTAATCAAAATGCAATGGACAGGACTAAACGAGCTTAGAGAAAAATTCCTCGAGTTCTTCGAGTCAAAGGGCTGTCTCAGACTGCCCAGCTTTTCGCTCGTTCCAAAGGACGACAACAGCCTTCTGCTTATCAACAGCGGTATGGCACCCATGAAAAAGTACTTCACAGGCGAGGTAACTCCGCCGCGCAAGCGCGTTACCACCTGCCAAAAGTGTATCCGTACGCCCGATATCGAGCGCGTAGGCATCACCGCGCGTCACGGCACATTCTTCGAAATGCTTGGCAACTTCTCTTTCGGAGATTATTTTAAGCGCGAGGCTACCGCGTGGGCGTGGGAGTTCTTCACCAAGGTTCTCGAAATGCCCGAGGACAAGCTCTACGTTTCAATCTATCAGGACGACGACGAAGCCTTTGAGATTTGGACAAAGGAAGTCGGCGTTGACCCGTCGCATATGGTACGCCTTGGCAAAGAGGACAACTTCTGGGAACACGGCTCCGGTCCGTGCGGTCCCTGCTCCGAGATTTACTTTGACCGCGGTCCCGAAAAAGGCTGCGGTAAGCCCGATTGCCATGTCGGATGTGAGTGTGACCGCTTTGTAGAGGTCTGGAACCTCGTATTTACCCAGTTTGACAACGACGGCAAGGGCAACTACACTCCGCTTGAACATCCCAACATCGACACAGGTATGGGACTTGAGCGTTTGGCGTGCGTGATTCAGGGCGTAGACAACCTTTTCCTTGTGGACACCGTCCAGAATATTATGAAGCACATCAGCAAGATTACCGGCGTTAACTACGGCGACGGCGAGAAGAGCGACGTTTCGCTGCGCGTAATCACAGACCATATCCGCAGCACAACCTTTATGATCGGCGACGGCGTTATGCCCTCAAACGAGGGCAAGGGCTATGTTCTGCGCAGACTTCTCAGACGTGCCGCTCGTCACGGCAGACTTCTCGGCTATCACGAGCCGTTCCTCTATAAGGTGTGCGACACCGTAATCAATGAAAACCTCACAGCTTATCCCGAGCTTGACGAAAAACGCGAGTTTATCACAAAGGTTATCCGCGTTGAGGAAGAGAGCTTCGCAAAGACAATCGATCAGGGATTCAAGATGCTCCAGAATATTATGGAGCAGAGCGAAATAAAGACTATCAGCGGCGAGGACGCGTTCAAGCTAAACGATACCTACGGTTTCCCGATTGACCTGACAAGAGAAATTCTGGAGGAAAAGGGAATAAAGGTAGACGTTGACCGCTTTTATGAGCTGTTAAAGGAGCAGAAAAAGCGTTCGCGCGACGCTCGCAAAAACGCAGGAGCGGACGCTTGGATCAGCGATTCAACCGACCTTTCGGATATTGAAAAGACTGAGTTTGTAGGCTATACCGACCTTGAGTGTGAGGCTAAGATTGCAGCAATCGTCAAGAACGGCGAGCGTGTAGAGACCGCCGGCGAGGGCGAGAGTGTAGCGATTGTGCTCGACAAAACTCCGTTCTACGCCGAGAGCGGCGGACAGGTGGGCGATACAGGCGTTATCACCGCTGACGGCGCGAAGATTGAGGTTGACAATACCACCAAGGACGCCTCGGGCAATATTTATATTCACTCATGCCTTGTTAAAGACGGCGGAATCACTGTCGGCGAGACCGTGAAAGCGGCGGTTGATAAAAACAGGCGCGAGAATATTATGCGCAATCACACCGCGGCTCACCTTTTGCAGAGCGCGCTCCGTCAGGTTCTCGGCAACCACGTTCAGCAGGCAGGCCAGCTTGTCAGCAACAGCTCCGTTCGTTTTGACTTCACTCACTTTGAAGCTATGACAGCCAAGGAGCTTCTTGAGGTTGAGAATCTTGTAAACGAGAAAATCTTTGAAGCTATCGAGGTTTCAACCCGCGAAATGCCCATTGAGGAAGCCAAAAAGCTGGGAGCAATGGCACTCTTCGGCGAAAAGTACGGCGATGTTGTACGCGTAGTCAGCGCGGGCGACTTCTCGGTTGAATTTTGCGGAGGTACTCACGTAAGCAACACATCCCACCTCGGACTGTTCAAAATCCGCCAGGAGGGTTCGGTTGCCGCAGGTGTAAGAAGAATAGAGGCACTCACCGGCTATGGAGTGCTTGACTATATCAACAAGCTCAGTGCGGCTCTTATGGGAGCGTCGGGCGCGCTTAAGCTCACCAATCCCAAGGCGATAGTAGAGGGTGCGGCAAAGGCTGCACAGCTGATTAAGGAACAGCAACGCGAGATTGCCGAGCTCAATTCAAAGCTCGCGGCATATCAGCTTGACGGAATACTCGAAAGTGCCGAGGAAGTTGACGGCGTAAAAATTGTAACAGGCAGCGTTAAGGGCGCGACAGCCGATGTTCTCCGCGATATGTGCGAAAAGGCGAGGGATAAAGACCAAGCCACGGTAATTGTCCTTGCTGCGGCGAACGACGGCAAGGTAACATTCGCGGCGGCTTGCGGTAAGACGGCGATAGCCAAGGGCGTGCTCGCCGGTAAGGTTGTTAAGGCGGTAGCTCAGGCTGCAGGAGGCAACGGCGGCGGCAAGCCGGATATGGCTATGGCAGGCGCGAAGGACGTTACAAAAATAGGTGACGCGCTCGCTGTTGTAAAGGAAACTGTGCTCGGTATGTTTAAATAAAAATGTAATGAAATTATGACGGCAGGGGCGGTTTTGCGTATCCGTCCCTGCTTTTGTATGATAATTAGTCATATATTGTAAAAAACAACCAAAATGACTAATAATTTCTTGTATAAGAAAACGGAAAAATATTTCGCAAAAGTATTGAAGTTTTGTAATATTTATTGTATAATATTTTTACTGAGATATTATGTTTTCTCGGATAAAGGAACAATTTTAGGAGGAGATTAAAAAATGTTCAAGAAAATAGTTAGCATTGCAATCGCTGCTATGATGGTTGCAAGCACAGCTGCTATTGCTGTTTCCGCGGCTGAGACCGACGGTGCTGCTGTTGCTGCTGCCGAGGATTCTGCTGCAGTTGCTGCTCCCGACGGCGATTCATCTGTAGGTGCTGACGACAGCGGTAGTGCTGCTGTAGGCGGTAACTCAATCAGCTTCCAGGTTGACAGAAACCTCTGGAAGAACTTTAAGAAGGTTTATTGCTATCTTTACGAGCACGGCGGTGACGAAATCATCGTTTGGGGTTCTAACAAGGGTGCTATGACTGACGCCGGCAACGATACATTCACATTTGACTTTGACGCTAAGGGCATTAGCATTGAAAGCGGCAAGCAGTACGGCGTTATTTTCTCAGGCGACTGGGGCGTTCAGACCTGCGACATCATCTTTGATTCCAGCATCATGGGCGACACAGCTTACCTCACAGGCGAGCAGGTAGAGAACAACGTTGACTCTAACAAGAAGAGCTACTATGTAAAGTGGAAGAACGCTGACGCTTCTAAGTATGCACCTCCGCTCTGCATTACATCAATCGGTAACGTAATTGGTGAGGCTCTCTGGGCAGGTACAACAAGATACGATCTGCTCCTTAACTTCATCAAGTCAGATGGAAAAGACGGTCTTACTAACGCTCTTAAATTCAACGGTAAAGACGAGCAGCAGACTCTTGATGATACAGCTAAGGCTCTCGGCCTTGGCGCAGATGACGTTGAAAAGGCTATCAAAGAGTCAGGCAAGACTGTAAAGTGGGATAAGGCAAAGTCTTCGCTTGCTGCAACCGGTGAAAACTCCGGAGACGGCTCAAGCTCGAGCGGTGATTCTTCAAGCAACGGCGGTTCAAGCTCAGGCTCAAGCTCAAGCTCGGGCGGTTCAAGCTCAAGCTCAGGCGGTTCTTCATCTTCAGGCTCAAGCTCAGTTAGCTCAGGTCAGGAGACAACAATCTTCTTCGTATTTGGCGGTGTAATGCTCGCAGCTGCAGGCGTTATCTTCCTCGCAAGAAAGAGAAGAGATTTCTAATTAAAGCCTAA
>CAMNHG010000117.1 GCA_946539105.1 uncultured Clostridia bacterium
CGAAAGTTAAATGATAAGATTGGAGCAAAGCCGCATAAACACTGGATTTTTGCAATATTATCACTA
Source organism: uncultured Clostridia bacterium (assembly GCA_946539105.1). Classification (GTDB taxonomy): domain Bacteria; phylum Bacillota; class Clostridia; order Oscillospirales; family Acutalibacteraceae; genus Ruminococcoides. The sequence continues at coordinate 67 of CAMNHG010000117.1, forward strand.
TTGCTCTTAAATGATAATATTGACGCTGGTAATAAAACAATTTCATTTCAGCGTATTTTTCACCAATATTATCACCTGATAAGATTGACAAACACCGCATAAATACTGGTTTTTTACCAATATTATCATTTAAGAAAAGGTATCTATAAGCAGTATTATTTATTTGCAGGTTTATACTCCGTCAGCTTCCATTCTTTTTTCAAATCCATACTGATTGGGAAAACCCTGAACAGCACAACTCCGTTTTTGCTGTCCTGCTTATTTTCCTGAGTGCTGAGCGTAAATACAAAGCCCTCATACCACAAGGAATCCTCCGAGCCGGTTGCCAACTGATAAAATACATCCTGCAGGGTGTCGATTTTGTCCGTGCCGAAGCTGCCTGCCGAATCAGCCGCTACAGCTGCCTTGCGGAGAATATCATCGCTGTTATTCTCTCCGCTCTCCTGCGCCATAAAGTTGCTCATCGTGGTGCCTACGCCGATATTCATCAGCTTATTACTCTCGGTTTCAACCGTGGCGGTGATGTTTACGTTTTCGCCGTCGTAGTAGTAATACTGAATTTCAACTCCGTGATTGTCGGTTTCGGGCACTCCCATTTTGCTCCACTTTTCCATAATAATCAGGTCTTGATCGCCGATTAGTTTTTTTGTAGAGTTGTATCGTTCGGTGAACTCTGCGAGGGTAAAAGCAAATCTTTTTCCGTTTACATTCTCGCTTGGCTCAATCGCAGTTGTCACGGGCTCGGCGTCGTCATCGGCCGCGGAAATGCTCTTTGGCTGGTCGATTTTTAGCTTTGCACCGCCCGAACAAGCCGTCAGCCCTAATAAAATTACAGCTGACAGCAACAATGCCGTTATTCTTTTTGCTATCTTCATATACCTACCTAAAACTTTTAAGTCTCCCCCAACGCCTGCGCATTGGGGGAGATTATAGTTTAATGATTATTCCTCTGCCGGTGCTTCTTCCTTGGTTTCGGAGTTTTCGGTAGCTTCGGAATTATCAGAAGTTTCTTCCTGCTTTTCCTCTGCTTCCTCGTCCTCGTGAGGTGCCCTTGCAACGGTGACAACTCTGTCGCCCTCGCCGGTCTTCATCAGGGTTACGCCCTTTGACGGACGCGAGCAAACTCTGATTGACTCCGCGGCAATTCTGATTATGATACCGTCCTGAGAAATCATAATAATATCGTCGTCGAGGTCAACTACCTTGATTGCGGCAACATCGCCGTACTTTTCAACATGGTAGTTGGTAAGTCCCTTACCGCCTCTTGACTGAATACGGTAATCCTCGGGCTTTGAAAGTCTGCCGTAGCCGGTCTCGCTGACGGTCAGCACAAGTCCGCCGTCGCGAACAACGCTCATTCCGACAACCTCGTCACCTTCCTTAAGTGAGATTGCCTTTACGCCGCGGGCGAGTCTGCCCATCGGGCGAACGTCGGTTTCCTTAAAGCGGATTGCCACGCCCTTCTTTGTAGCGACAATCACATTTGCGTTGCCGTCGGTCAATCTTACCCATGCGAGTTCGTCGCCTTCGTTAAGCTCAAGCGCGATAAGACCGCCCTTGCGCGCTGTGTTGTAGGCGTTGAGCGCGATTCTCTTGATGATACCCCTGCGCGTTACCATAATCAGGTATTTTTCCTCGTCAAACTCGGGTACCCTGATCATCGAGGTTACCTTTTCATCGTTTGAAATTGGGAGCAAGTTGGCAATATTAATGCCCTTTGACTGTCTGCTACCCTCGGGAACCTCGTAGCATTTAAGGCGGTACACCCTGCCCTTGTCGGTAAAGAACAGCACGTAGTCGTGGGAGTTGATGATGAACATCTCGGCTGCGACGTCCTCTTCACGGCGCGACATACCGGACACTCCCCTGCCGCCTCTGCGCTGAATTTTATATGTATCTACGGCAAGACGCTTAACATATCCGAAGTGAGTTAGCGTAAGCACGCACTCCTCCTGCGGAATAAGGTCCTCAATATCTACCTCTCCGCTGATTGCGCAAATCTCTGTGCGGCGCGGGTCGGCATACTTGTTGCGGATAGCGGTAAGCTCTTCCTTGACGATTTCGAGCTTTCTGGTCTCGCTTCCGAGAATTTCGAGGTAATTTTTGATTTTTTCCTGCAGAGCGGCGATTTCGTCCTCAATCTTGTGACGCTCCATATTTGTGAGCTGTCCGAGTCTCATCTGCACAATCGCCTGTGCCTGAACCTCGTCAAGACCGAAACGTTCCATCAGCGCGGCTCTCGCGGTGGGTAAATCCTTGCTCTTTCTGATAATTGCGATAACCTCGTCGATAAAGTCTATCGCGATTTTCAATCCCTCTAAAATATGCTCTCTGTCCTGAGCCTTTTTAAGATCGTACTCGGTACGGCGGCGGATTACATCCTCCTGGAACTCCACATAGCAGCGGAGCATATCCTTAAGGGTCAAAATCTTAGGCTGGCCGTCAACAATGGCGAGCATAATCGCGCCGAAGGTAACCTGCAGCTGGGTGAATGAGAAAAGCTGATTTAGAACAATCTGAGGCGAAGCGTCGCGCTTGATGTCAATCTCAATGTGCATACCCTTACGGTCGGAGTGATCCTCGATGTTCGAGATACCCTCAATTCTCTTGTCCTTAACAAGGTTCGCGATATTTTCAATAAGCCTTGCCTTGTTAACCTTGTAAGGAAGCTCGCTTACGATAATTTTAAATCTGCCGTTCTTGGCTTCGATAATCTCTGTCCTTGCGCGGACGGTGATTTTTCCCTTACCTGTAGCGTAGGCGGCTCTGATTCCGCTTCTGCCCATGATAATTCCGCCTGTCGGGAAGTCAGGGCCGGGAATACAGTCCATAAGCTCCGGCAGCTCAATGTCGGGATTGTCGATATACGCGCAGGCGGCGTCGATAGTCTCGCCGAGGTTATGCGGCGGAATTTCGGTCGCCATACCAACGGCAATACCGCTTGAACCGTTTACAAGAAGGTTCGGGAAGCGGCTCGGGAGCACAACCGGCTCTTTAAGTCTGTCGTCGTAGTTAGGTACAAAGTCAACGGTATCCTTGTCAATATCGGTGAGCATTTCCATTGAGATTTTGCTCATCTTTGCCTCGGTATATCTGTAAGCCGCCGGCGGGTCGCCGTCTACAGAACCGAAGTTTCCGTGACCGTCTACCAGCATATATCTCATTGAGAAGTCCTGCGCCAGACGTACCATTGCGTCATAAACCGAAGCGTCGCCGTGGGGGTGGTACGCACCGAGCACCGAACCTACGGTATCGGCGCACTTATGGTACGGCTTTGAGGGTTCAAGACCTCTTTCATACATTGTGTAAAGAATCCTTCTGTGAACGGGCTTTAGTCCGTCGCGCACGTCCGGCAGGGCTCTGGCTACGATTACGCTCATCGAGTAATCCAGGAAGCTCTGCCGCATCTCATTTTGCAGGTCAACGTCAATTATTCTTTTGTCATTCACTTGCTGCTCGTTGTCCATCTTATTACCTCTTTATTTACAATCAATCTATATCTCTTTAATGTTGCCGTTTAGCTTTGCGTACAGCTCCGGCAGACGTTTTTTAACATTGCACGGTCTGAAGGTTTTTGAGTCGATAAAGCCGTGCTCGGTTGTGCCGTAGCAGAGCTCAACTTCCTTGCCGTCGCTCTCTTTTCTCCTTACGGAATACGAAAATTCTATTCTCGCGGCGGTCATATGAATACACCAGGTGCGGATGATAAGCTCGTCCTCATAAAGTGCCGGCTGAATAAAATGACAGGTCAAATTAACCAGCGGAAGCATAATTCCCGCGCTCTCCATATCCGAATAGGTTGTCCCGAACATCTTGATAAAATCGGTTCTGCCTACCTCAAACCACACGGGATAATTTGAATGGTGGGCAATTCCCATTCTGTCGGTTTCGGCGTAACGCACTGTAATATAACTTCTTGAATGCATAATATCCTCCGAAATTTATACGTCGAGGTTTTGTACGTACTTGGCGTTTTTCTCGATAAACTCACGTCTCGGCTCGACCTTGTCGCCCATCAGGATTGTAAAGGTTTCATCAGCCGCCTCGGCGTCGCTGAGCTCTACCCTGAGCATAAGCCTTGTGTCGGGGTTCATTGTGGTCTCCCAAAGCTGTTCGGAGTCCATCTCACCGAGACCTTTGTAACGCTGAATCTCGGTTTTGCCCTCTATCTGAGCCAAAATCTGATCGCGCTCAATATCGGAATAAGCGTATTTATGCTCCTTGCCCTTTGTGATTCTGTAAAGCGGCGGCTGAGCAATATAAACGTGGCCGGCTTCGATAAGCGGCTTCATATATCTGAAGAAGAAGGTCAGCAAAAGTGTGCGGATATGCGAGCCGTCAACATCGGCATCCGCCATGATGATAACCTTGTCGTATCTGAGCTTTTCAAGGTCAAACTCGTCGCCGATACCCGTGCCCAGCGCGGTGATTACCGGCATTAGCTTGTCGTTGCCGTAAACGCGGTCGATTCTCGCCTTTTCTACGTTGAGCATTTTACCCCAGAGCGGAAGAATTGCCTGGATTCTTCTGTCTCTGCCACCCTTTGCAGAGCCGCCCGCCGAGTCTCCCTCGACGATGAAAATTTCGGTCTCGCTGCTGTCGCGCGACTGGCAGTC
>CAMNHG010000118.1 GCA_946539105.1 uncultured Clostridia bacterium
TTTTACGGCAACGGTTGCTTTTTGTTATCTGTTTAAGATATATACGCCTAAGTTCAGATAGCTTGCGAACAGTACCCACGCAAGGTACGGAATTTGCAGATAACCTGCGGTTTTGTACCGTCTGTAAAACTTTATAATCATCGCGATTACAAGCACGTCGAGTAGAATAATCCAGAAAAACGCGAACAGCCTCCACTGCAAAACAAAGAACGCGATAGGCCACAGCAGGTTTACGCCCAGCTGAACATAGTAAATCAAGTTTACCTCATTATCCGCAAGCGACCTTGTCTTTAACATTCCGTACGATACGCCCATCAGGATATACAAAATCGTCCAGACAATGGGGAAGAGTATTCCCGGAGGAGAGAGCGGCGGTTGATTGAGCTGATCGTAATTCATACTGCCCGATATCAAGAACCCGACAAGTCCGCCCAACGCGACAGGGATAAGGATTGAGATAATGTAGGTTTTAACTTTTGACATTGTTTTTCACCCTTTTCAAAGCTTTTTCAAGCTTAATATATGTACTTTGAAATAAAAATATGCATATTTTGTTGCATTTGATATTGAAAACACATCTGATTTGTGATAAAATTAATCTGTTTATACATTGCACGCTTTAAAAGCGCGGTATAATTAAAATAATAATGAGGGGATTTAATGGAACAGAAAAGAAATTCATTTTCGGGTTCAATCGGATTCGTGCTCGCGGCGGCGGGTTCGGCGGTCGGACTCGGTAATATCTGGAGGTTTCCGTACTTAGCCGCAAAGGACGGCGGCGGATTGTTCTTGGTAGTTTACCTTGTTTTGGCACTCACCTTCGGCTTTACACTGCTTGTTACCGAGGTTTCAATCGGTCGTAAAACAAAGCAGAGCTGCCTTACCGCCTACGGAAAGCTCAAGCCGCAGTGGGGCTTTTTGGGAACAATAGCGAGCATAGTGCCCTTCCTGATTATGCCGTATTACTGCATTATCGGCGGCTGGGTGCTCAAATACTGCGTAACCTTTATCACAGGTCAGGGCTTGGCAGCCGCAGGCGACGGCTATTTTACAGGCTTTATCACAAGTCCTGTAGAACCGATTATCTACGATGTTATCTTCCTGCTGCTCACCTGCATCGTAGTATTCCGCGGAGTTAACAAGGGCATTGAAAGTCTGTCAAAAATCCTTATGCCCGTGCTCTTAATTCTTGTTATCGGCATTTCAATTTATTCGCTGACAATCAACGGCGGAGAAGAAAACGCAAACCGCACAGGTATGCAGGGCTTTATGATGTACGTTATCCCGAACATTGACGGAATGGGCTTTAAGGATATAATGGTTGTCGTTATGGACGCCATGGGACAGCTCTTCTACAGTATCAGCGTCGCTATGGGTATTATGGTAACCTACGGCTCGTACTTCAAGGACAAGGACAACCTTATGAAGTCCGTAAACCAGATTGAAATTTTCGACACTGTAGTAGCCTTCCTCGCAGGCGTAATGATTATCCCTGCCGTATTCGTATTCCTCGGACCCGAGGGAATGGACGCAGGTCCGGGACTTATGTTTGTAGCAATGCCCAAAATCTTTGCTCAGATGGGCGTTGCAGGCAGAATCTTTGGTATCGTGTTCTTTGTAATGGTGCTCTTTGCCGCACTGACAAGCTCGGTATCAATCCTCGAAGCCGTAGTTTCGGGCTTGATTGACAAAACCGGAGTTTCACGTAAAAAAGCAACCGTTATGGAAGGTGTTATCGCCCTTGCAATCGGCGTTGTAATCTGCCTCGGCTACAATCTTCTTTACTTTGAGTTTCCGCTTCCGAACGGTGCGACCGCGCAGATACTCGATATTGTCGATTACGTCAGCAACAATATCCTTATGCCTGTAGTCGCTATCGGAACGTGTATCCTCATCGGCTGGGTATGCAAGCCTAAGACGGTTATTGAAGAAGCCACCAAGAACGGCGAGAAGTTTTACCGAAAGGGGCTTTATGTAGCGATGGTTAAGTACATCGCCCCGGTGCTCCTGTTTGTTCTCCTTTTAGGCTCGCTCGGAGTATTCAATTTTTAATTGAAATATAAAATATACCGCTGTGGTTTCAAAACGAAGCCGCAGCGGTTTTTGTATTATCTGTTTGGTTTTCTCTTGTTAAAGCACTTTTTGTCAAACGACGGGTTGAACGCGTAGTAGTTCTTTTCATCGAGCTTGTCGGTGAGCAGTCTTAAATTCTCGCCGAACCGCTGATAGTGCACAACCTCGCGCTCGCGCAAAAAGCGGATAGCGTCCTTAACGTCGTAATCATCGCAGAATCGCAGGATGTTGTCGTAGGTTGTACGCGCCTTCTGCTCTGCCGCCATATTCTCGTGCAGGTCGGTAATCGGGTCGCCCTTGCTCTGAATATATGCCGCGGTAAACGGCGCGCCGGAAGCGGACTGAGGATAAATTCCCGTTGTATGGTCAACAAAGTAGTCCTCAAAACCGCCCTCTTTAATCTGCTGAACCGTCAGGTTTTTTGTCAGCTGATAAACAATCGCGCCAATCATCTCAAGGTGTCCGAGCTCCTCTGTACCGATGTCGGTTAAGGTTCCCTTTAACTCGGGCAAAGGCATTGTAAATCTCTGAGAAAGGTACCTCAGCGACGCACCGAGCTCACCGTCGGGACCGCCATATTGAGTAATTATAATTTTAGCCAGCTTCGGGTTGGTTGTCTTTATATTAACCGGATACTGTAACCTTTTTTCATACACAAACATCAGCAGTCATCCTCGCTTTCCCAAGGCCACGGAGCCTTTATCCAGCTCCAGTTGTTCATTTCGGTCTCGCTTTTTGTGAGAGGGCCGTACTTTTTCTCATACTTTTCAACAAGCGGTGCCGCTTTTTCTTTAAACATATTCATTTTATTAATAGTATTCTCGTCGTCGGGGTGAGTGTCGAGGTAAAGCTGTAAATCGAGTGCCGCAAACTTGTAGGTCGAGATTTTCTTAAGCAGCATTTCTCTGTCAGTCATCTTTATCACCGCACATTCCGACATAAAACGGCTTGTTCAAAGCAGGGTACATCGTGCCCTGAGAATACCCCTGATCAGCCGAATAAACCTCGGATTTTTCCTGCTGAAAGGGCACGTACGCCATAGCGTAGGCAGTGTCCTCGGGCAGTCTTGAAAGACCGTAGGTTTCGTCAATTAAATCTGATAATTTTTTCAATCCTATTCTCCTTTCACATATGTGAGCAATGCTCGTTACATATTATGACGGAGAAGTTAAATAGTGAAATTTCATATATAAAAATGCCCGAAGTTAAGTTAACCTTAGCTTCGGGCTGTCTTTATTTATTATTCAGTTCGTTTATTATTCTGCGTTTGTACTCCAAAAACTTTTCACTCAGAGTAAAGTCCGAGCTTCTCGGCTTTGGCTCGTCAATTACAATCTCGTTTGTAATCTTTCCGGGCTTGCCCGAGAGCAGGTAAATTCTGTCGGACAGCAAAACCGCCTCGTCAATATCATGAGTGATAAATAAGGTAGAGAGTTTGATTTTTTCCATTACGTCAAGATACCAGCGGTGAATATCGCTCTTTGTCAACGCGTCAAGCGCGCTGAACGGCTCGTCGAGCAGCGCAACGCCGTTAGAGAACATATAAGTCCTCAGCAGTGCCGCGCGCTGGCGCATACCGCCCGAAAGCTCACCGGGGTATTTTTTTTCGGTGCCCTCAAGCCCGAACTCGGCAAAGTATTTTCCGACCTTCTGTCTGGCGGTCTTTTTCTTTTCACCCTTGATAATCAGCGGCAAAGCCACGTTGTCCTCGATGCTGCGGTAGGGGAGCAGCAGGTCCTTTTGCAGCATGTAGCTGATTTTTCCCGGCTGACCTGTAATATCAATACCGTCGAGGATAACCTGTCCGCCGTTAGGCTTGTTTAGTCCCGAGATTACGTTAAACAGCGTGGTTTTACCACAGCCGCTAACGCCCAGCAAACATACAAGCTCATTTTCATTCAGCTTTACGTTTATACCTTCAATAACGTTTTCGTTTCCGTCGTAGGAAAAGCTGACGTTTTTAACTTCAAGCGACGCCATAATTACTCCAGATAATCGTTTGTAAATCCGAAGTTCTCGGGGATTGTCGCAGAGGCGAGCTTGTTCTCATTAATCCAGTTGTAAAAAGCGTTCCATCTTTTAGCGTCAATATATCCCCACTTGGGAGCGTCCGAGATATACTCGTGCGTAAGGTAGCTCTGGCTCTTCTTTACGAGCTTTTCGTCAAGCTCGGGAGCAGCCTTAAGCAGAATATCAGCGGCAGCGTCGGGATTGTCAATAGAGTACTGATAACCCCTCTTAAGTGCCGAGAGGAACTTCTTTGTAGCGTCGGGGTTAGCCTTCATCCAGTCGGTATTGCCGAGAACAACGGGTGTGTAATAGTCAAATACCGGGTCAATATCCTTAAACGCGAAATAGTCGGTGGGGAGGTTTGCAACCTCGGCGGCAATGCCTGCCCAGCCGTAGAAAATCCAAATAGCGTCAACGCTCTTGGTCTTAAGCGCGGAAACCTCGTCGGTAACCGTGCTGGGGATAAGCTGAACCTTGTCAAAATCTCCGCCGTCGTTCTTCATAACCTGCTTAAGCGTAGCCTTTTCAATCGGCAAATCCCA
>CAMNHG010000119.1 GCA_946539105.1 uncultured Clostridia bacterium
GCGTTCTCCCAAAAGGTTTTTCCTGTTTCCTCAACCTCGTCGAGCACAACTCCGGCTTCCTTTGCGGAAACCGCCTCAATACCGAGTGGATTTAAGATTCTTTCAAGCTCAACGAGCTTTTTTGCATTATTGGTTGCTATGATAAACTTCATTAAAATTACTCCGATTTTTCGAAAAGTGCTTTGGTAAATTCTTCGGCGTTAAAGGGCTGAAGGTCGTCGATTTGCTCGCCTACGCCGATATATTTTACGGGGATTCCCAAGCCGTCCTTAATAGCCAGCACAACGCCGCCCTTTGCGGTGCCGTCGAGCTTTGTAAGAACTATGCCTGTGATTCCTGTTGCTTCTCTGAACTGCTCCGCCTGATTAACGGCGTTCTGACCGGTTGTCGCGTCAAGCACAAGGAGCTTTTCCTTTGCGGCGTCGGGCAGCTCACGGTCGATTACCCTGTTAATTTTTGCAAGCTCGTCCATAAGGTGCTTTTTATTGTGCAGACGTCCTGCGGTGTCGCAGATAATAACGTCCGCTCCCCTCGCCTTTGCCGCGGCGATAGCGTCAAAGATAACGGCTGCGGGATCGCTGCCCTCACCCTGCTTAACAATTTCGCAGTTACTGCGCTTTGCCCAAACGTCGAGCTGGTCAATAGCCGCCGCGCGGAAGGTATCGGCAGCAGCCAAAATAACCTTTTTGCCTTCAAGAGTAAGCTGTTTTGCCAGCTTGCCGATGGTGGTTGTTTTTCCGACGCCGTTAACGCCGATGACAAGAATAATTGACGGCTGAGTGGAGATATCAAGCTCCTCGCCGCCCGAGAGCATCTCGATTATAATAGCTTCGAGCAAAATGTGGATTTGAGTAGGATCGGTAACTCCCTCTTTTTTTACTCTTACCCTGAGCTCATCGCAGATTTTCTCCGCGGTAACTACGCCTACGTCGCCCATTACAAGCAGTTCTTCAAGCTCCTCAAACAGCTCGTCGTCAATTTTTGTAAAAGAACCGAGCATTGAGTCAATCTGTCCGACAACTGCGGTTCTGGTCTTTTTTAATCCCTCTTTGATTTTACTGAATAATCCCATAATAATGTTCCTTTATTTTGATTCTATTCCCAGCTTTGAAGCTACCTCTGTCGAGCGCAGCTCAAGCAGCTTGGATATTCCTTCGTCCTGCATTGTAACGCCGTACAAAACGTCTGCTTCTTCCATTGTACCGCGCCTGTGGGTGATGAGAATAAACTGCGTTTTCTCGGTCATCCTGCGCAGATAGCTTGCGAAACGGAATACGTTTACATCGTCAAGCGCAGCCTCAATCTCGTCCATTACGCAGAACGGAGCAGGTCTTACCTTCATAATCGCAAAGTACAAAGCTATTGCGACAAGTGCCTTTTCTCCGCCCGAAAGCGCGTCCAGATGGACAACTATTTTGCCCGGAGGATGGACGATAATATCAATTCCGCTGGTGAGTATATTGTCGGGGTCGGAAAGCGACAGCGAAGCCGTGCCGCCTCCGAACAGTTCCTTGAATGTGCGTGTAAAGTTGCTGTTGATTTGATCGAAGCTCTCGACAAAAACTTCCTTCATCTGCTTTGTAAGAGTAACAATCAGCTTTTCAATCTCGTTTTTGGACTTCTCAACATCAGCAACCTGAGCACTCATAAACTCGTAACGCTCGGAAACTTCTTTATATTCCTCAATCGCGCTTACGTTGACGCTTCCGAGGCTCTTAATACTGCGCTTAAGCTCGTTAAGCCTTGACTGAGCCTTTGCGTTGTCCTCAATTTCAATAGCGGTTTTTTCAGCCTCGCGCTTTGTCAGCTCGTATTCGTCCCAGAGCTTGGAGATAATATTGTCGTATTCCTTTTGAATGTTGATTTTGCGTTCTTCAAGACGTGCAAGCTCTCTGCCCGAAACCTCGCGTTCGTTGTTCTTGTCACGCTCAACATTCCTTATCTCAACACTGCGCTTTTCATAAAGCTCGCGCTGAGCGGAAATAGATTCTATTTGTTCATTGATTGATTTTTGTGTATTTTCCAGAACCGCTATATCATTTTGATACTGCCGGGTATTCGTTTTGATTTCGGCAATCGTCTTTTCTATGCCCTCAATCTGAGCGAACATCATTGCCTTGCGCTTGTCATTGCCGGAGCCTGTATTGCGCGCAAAAACAATCTCGGCGTTCAGCGCGTCAATATCCTTTTGCGCGGTGACGATTTCAAGGCGGATATTCTGGAGCTTTACGGTGAGCTCCTCGCGCTTTTGAGTAAGCTCGGCGCGGTTGCCTGTGACGGAATTTACCTTCTCGTCAATCTCGGCTATTTTTACGTTCAACTCAGCAAGCTGAGCCTTTGCAATCTTTTGGCTTTCCTTAAAGCCTTCTATTTTTTCGGTACAGTCGGCAAGCTCCTGCTCTGAGTCTGAAATTGCCGTCTGAGTATTGTTAATCTCATTATCGCACGCACGTTTTTCGGCTTCAAGCCTTACCAAATCCTGTTGTTTGTTTGAAAGGTCCGCACGGTAACCGAGCAAATCAGCCTCGATTGATGCACATTCGCGGTTAATCTGTTCACTGAGCTTTTCGGCTTCCTTAACCTTCGCAATCAGCTTGTCCGTCTGTGTTTTCAGCTTTTTAATGTCAGCCTGACGGCTCAAAACACCTGTGCTTCTGAGCTGTGAACCGCCCGTAAGCGATCCGCCGGCGTTGACAACCTGACCGTCAAGGGTGACAACCTTGAAGCGGTAAGAATATCTTTTGGCGATAGAAGCCGCGCTGTTTAGGTCGTCGGCAATTACGATTCTGCCCAAAAGCGATGAGAGTATATTTGAATACTTTTTATCACAAGAGCAGAGCTCTGAGGCTATGCCGATAAAGCCGTAGCAGTCGTCAAGTCCGCTTTCCTTAAGCTCTCTCGGCTTAATTGTGTTAATCGGCAAAAAGGTAGCGCGTCCGCCGTCGGTGCTTTTAAGGAAGCGGATAGCCTGTTTTGCGTCCTCGTCGGTCTCCACAACAATGTTCTGCATTGCCGCGCCTAAGGCGGTTTCAATCGAAACAGCGTACTCAGACGGAACGGATATAACCCTTGACACAGGTCCGCAAATACCCTTTAACCGTCCGTTTTTAGAGGCGTTAACTACCGACTTTACGCTCTTTGAAAAGCCTTCAAGGTTTCGCTCGAGATTTTCAAGAAAGTCGATTTTCCTTTGGTGTTCTCTTAAATCAAGGTTTTGTTTTTCGCTTTCAGCCTTTAACTGAGCGCGTTTTTTATCCTTGGACTCGAGTTTTAAGCTCAGACCCTCGATAGAATTTTCAAAAGACTGAATATCATCCTTTGCGGATTTAATATCCTTTATGTACTGCGCCTGTAAATCCACAAGCTCGTTAAGCTGGATTGTTTTGTCCTCAACATTCTGAGTGAGGGTATCTTTTCTCTGTTCGAGCTCCGCGATACCCGTATCGGCGGTCATATCAATTACCCTTGCGTCAGCTGACTGAGTGGTTAAAGTTGACAGCTCGGCGGTAAGGCTCTGGAGCTCGTCTCCGCTCTTGCTTGAATCAAGATTAATTACATTAAGCTCCTCCGAAACCTTTGAATACAGCTTTTGCTTGCCTGTTATTTCCGCGTCAAGGGTGGTAATCTTCTTTTGTTTATCGTTAATGCTCTGTTCGAGCTTAGATAAATCGTCATCGGCACGCTCAATTTCTCCCTTTATTCGCTCGATATTCTCGTTGTGGTGGAGAATATCATTTTCAGCTACTGAGATAAGCGACTTTTTCTCGGCTATTTCGGAATCGAGCTTTGAAATATCCGCTCTGAGTGAATCCGCCTTTGCGGAAAGCTCGCCGTTTTTCTGATAAATCTCCTCGGTCTCGGACTGAATCTCTGCAAGTGCCTGCTCGGCTTCTTCATACTGAGCGCGAGCGATAGAAATTTTTTCGTCCTGCTCCTTTAAGTTATCCTGACTTTTATCCAGCGAAATAAGCCACAGCGCGATTTCAAGTCCGCGTTTTTCTTCGGAATATTTTAAGAACTGCTGTGCTTTTTCGCTCTGTTTTTTAAGCGGACCGACGCGCTCTTCAAGCTCGGTAACGATATCGCGCAGTCTGAGCAGGTTATCCTCGGTATTTTTCAGCTTGCGTTCCGCGTCAATTTTGCGGTAACGGTAGCGCGATATACCTGCGGCTTCCTCAAAAATCTCTCGCCTGTCCTCGCTTTTTGAGGACACAATGCTGTCGATTTTGCCCTGGCCGATCATAGAGTAACCGTCTCTGCCCAAACCTGTATCCATAAACAGCTCGTTTACGTCCTTAAGCCTGACAGCCGCCTTGTTAATAAGATATTCACTTTCTCCGCTGCGGTAATAACGCCTTGTAACGGCAATTTCGTCGCCGTCAAAGTCAAGAAAACGGTCTTTGTTGTCAATATTCAGAGTGACCTCGGCATAGCCCGTGCGCTTGCGCGTATCGGTGCCGTTAAACACAACATCCTCCATCTTTGAGCAGCGAAGGCTTTTGGGTGATTGCTCACCCAAAACCCAGCGGATGGCGTCGCTTATGTTGCTCTTGCCCGATCCGTTAGGTCCTACGACAGAGGTTATGCCCTGCTCAAAGGATAATTTAGTTTTATCCGGAAAGG
>CAMNHG010000120.1 GCA_946539105.1 uncultured Clostridia bacterium
TGCGGGAGTGTCGCCGTCCGTATGGTTCCCCGGTTGGGACAGATTTATTAAGTCAAATCAAATGAAAGCGGATAGGACATATCTCAGCCTCGGCGATAAGGAAGAAAAAACGCGCAATAAGGTGATGGCGACCGTCGGCGACAGAATAAAAATGCAGTATGATGCTTTGGATAACGACAGTATTTTGGAATGGAACAGCGGCAATCATTTTGTCGATTCCGATAAGCGGACAGCAAAGGGCTTTGCGTGGCTGCTTAGCTAAAATGCCTATGAATGAAAGAGGTGCGGACAATATCCGTAAGAATTTGATGACGAACCCTTTAAGATATTTTGAGGAAATTATAATTGTGGAGAGAAAAGATGATTAACATAAAACCTGTCAAACCAGAAGATAAAGAGCTTTTGTGGAATATCAACCAGAAATACCTTTACGAAATGACCAATTATTATGATGACGAGATGGATGAAAGAGGGAATTACCACTATGGCTATTTTGACGCTTATTTCACAGAGCCGGAACGTATAGCTTTGTTTATTTGTAAAAATGATGTTATTGTTGGTTTTGCTATGTTGAATCCATACTCATACCTTGGAGAGAAATCGGATTATGTTATGGCTGAGTTTACGGTTTTTCCAATGTATCGGAGAAGGCACTTTGCGAAAGAAGCCGCGGAGCTTATCTTGCGTGAGTACAGAGGAAACTGGGAAATAAAGTACAACAATAAAAATATTGCGGCTGAGGCATTTTGGAATAAAGTAGTAAAGCAATATAGACCACGCATAACACAATTAAATGACGAAGAAACAGTATTATCTTTTTACACGGAATAACATATTATTATTTATCGCCGATTTTTCAAAAATATCGGCGATAAAAATTCCCATTTCGGCATATTCTGTTAACATTTGAGATACCGTTGCCAAGCGCAGCGGTTATCTTTAATTACAGCGTATCAATTTTTAATGTGAATAACTGTTGTTTGTACAGAAAACTGGGATGAGTTCATCGCAGAAATAAAGAAGATTGACCTTACTTAATCGCGATGTTGCCCCATAAAGCCAAAACACTGTAATAACAGGGGAAATGTAGTCTTTTTGCCAAAAATTGGAGTGTTCCATAATGGAACAGGGGATTTACTTTTTTGCTAAGACCTGATACAATTAAGTTGAATAGCTATATGGCGACTGATACGATCGAGCCTTTGAGTTGGAATAATTATTATTGGGTTATAAAGCTAAAGGCCAACCGGCAAGTAACTACGCTATATATGTATTTATCTGCTTTGAGCATATCCGGCTTAAAGCAAATTCTAAAGAATTACAAAGGAGAGACCCCATGAGCAAAGTTACCGGACTGAACACCAGTAAAATTGAGAGAAAATTCCCTGAATGGGCAAAGGTTGACCGTGTCATCAACGGACTTGAAATTTACAACATGAATATTTTTGATAATATCATGACCTTCAACCAGGACAACCTTGACGGCGAAGCTATCCACTATTACGGCACTTCAATCACCTACGGCGAGCTTCCGGCACTCCGTGACGCATACGCGCGCGGTTTGGCGATGGCAGGCGTAAAGGAAGGCGACGTAGTAACGCTTTGTATGCCTGTAAGCATAGAGAACACATTGCTGCTTTTCGCGGTTAACTATCTTAACGCAATCAGCAACAATGTTAACTTCCTGTACCTTAAGCACGATTTTCTTACATATACACGCGATAAAAATTCGCACATCATCGTAACGCTCGACGCGTTCCTGCCTTACTTTGTTGACCACCTCAACGAGGGCGGTGTTGACAAGGTAATCGTAATGAGCCTTGACGACTACCTTCCCGAAAAGCGCAAGGGCTTGTTTATGGATACTTCCGAAATGCCCAAGAAGATGCAGGAGGTTTTTGACATCAATCAGATTATGAACTGCCTGATGAACCTCGACAAAATCAAGGGCGTTGACTTTATCAAGCTCGACGAGCTGAAAAAAGCCGGAGCTAACAGCGATATTCCGCTCCCCGAAGGTCCCACAAACCTCGACCGCGACATCAGCTACTACTACACCTCAGGCACCACCGGAAAGCCCAAGTGCGTTGTTTACACCGAGGCTTCGCTCAACGCTTATGTAGAGATGCACGCCGGCCTTGACACCCAGAACCTTGTCGGTGAGAGGAACTTCCAGTGTATTCCCTTGACGCATATGACAGGCGAGCGCGTATGCACAATTATGCCTCTTGTAAGAGGCGGCGTGCTTGTGCCCCAGCCGATTTATAACAACAAAACCTTCGCGCGCGACCTTGCGGCGTCAAAGTGCAACTGCGTAGTCGCTACCGCGAGCTTCTATATGCAGGCGGTTAAGCAGGGCGTTTTAGGTCCTCACGCGCTTGAGCACCTCACACGTCCGGCGTCGGGCGGCGAGCCGATTACAAAGAGCTCGGTAAAAAAGGTTGACAAGTGGCTCAAGGCAAACGGCTGCAAAATCCGCTACTCGCTCGGCGGCGGTGCTTCCGAGGAAGGCGGCGCAACGCTTGTTACATACTTTATGAACGAGGAGACAAAGACCAACGAGACCGGTCTGCCCCTCGAGCCCCACGTTCACGTAAAGCTGGTTGACGACGAGGGCAACCTGATTACCGAGGACGAGGTTCTCGGTAACCTTCACGCTACAAGCCCCGCGGCTGCCGACCGTTACCTTGAAAATCCCGAGGCTACCGCAGAGCGTTGGTATGTTGACGAGGAAGGCACAAAGTGGGGTGTAACCGGCGATATCGCCGTGCGCCACGCCGACGGCTCATACAACATTTTGGGCAGAGCGTCAGACTCCTACGTTAACGAAAAGGGCGAGAGAATTTACCTGTTCCAGATTGAGTATTCGCTCGACGAGGAAGATCCGATTCTCGAATGGGAAATCAGCGCGTTCAAGAACGAATGCGGCGGTCATGACGTTGTAGGTCAGATTATCCTCGATCCTGCCTGCAAGACTCCCAAAAACGAGCTTGTTGACTACTTCTGCAGGAAGTACAACCTCGCTGCCGTTAAGTTCTATCAGGAATTTGAGCTCGGCGAAATCACCAACAAGCGCGACTTTGTGCTTTTGGCTCACGATTACAAGGGTTATGTATCTCCGTGTGATGAAAACCACCACTACCTTGTAAACTACTCCGAGGACGGCACAACCGAGAGAAGAAAAGTTGCTATCATTCATTATCAGTATTGATATTCTTTAATGATAATGTTATAATAAATTATTAAATTAAGGAGGAGAAGTAACATGATAAAGAGAATTTTATCCGCAGTGCTCGCCGTTACAATGCTCGGCAGTATTGCGACACTTATGGCTTCCGCTAAGGAAGCTGAGGCAAAGACCTATAACTATGTTTGTCTCGGCGACAGCATCGCCGCAGGCTACGGCTTAAGTGAAGAAAAAACAGCCAGCGATCCCGCGCTTATTTTGAGCGAGGATTTGATTGCGAATCCGGTTAAGACCGCTTACGCTCATGTATTCGGCGAGCGTTTGGCAGCAATGGGTGCTGAAAAGGGCTACACCACAACCGCTGTAAACCTTGCAAGCACAGCTTACCGCGCTGAGGACGTTGCAAAGACTATCTACGAGCCGGGCTACAAGGGTGTGGTTTGCGCTCATATTCTGGAGTCATTTGTAAGCAAAGGCGCAAGCGACGCGCTTATTCCCTATCACGATATCTACAGAAAGTATATCGACAATGCCGATATGGTAAGTATTCAGCTCGGCGGCAACGATATCGTTATGGGTATCATCTACCCGATGGTTGTGTCCGACAACCCCATTCTTAACGACACAGCTACAGCTGTAGCACTGGTGCTCTTCGGCTTAACTCCGGAGCAGGCAATCGGCGCAGGCGCGAAACTCATTATCAGAGACAAGGACAAAATCACATCGGCTCACGTTGCGGAGGCTGTTAAGTTCTTTGCTTCTATCCCGAGCAGTGCCGGTATGCTTGTAGAGAATGCAGCAAACAATGTTGAAGGCGTTGTAAGCGCGGTTCAGGACGTAAATCCCGACGCTGATATCGCGCTGATCGGTATGTACAACCCCTACGGAAACTCGCTTGAGTACCAGGGACAGGTTCGCGACGCCTGCACAGTTATGAAGAATATGTTTGTAAGAGCGGTTGACGAGGCTGTTGACATCAACATTGAGGTTGGCGACGTTGAGATCGTTCCCTCACAGGATGCCGAGAAAAAGACCGAGGACTTACAGCAGCTCTCCATTTCAATCCAGAAGTACCTTGTTGACAACTCATACTTCAAGGAGATGCAGAAGGAAAGACTTAAGGCTCTCCTTACAATCGCGGCTGACGAGCTTGCGTATCCCATTCAGTACCTCACAGCAGGTAAGAACGTTGATCCCCAGATGCGTTCACTCAATGAAAAGCTCCAGGTAATCGCCGAGAATCACGGCGCAACATACGTAAACGTTTACGACATCAGCAACGAGTGCAACACCGACCCCCATCCCACAGTTGAAGGTCACAAGGAGATTGCAGACCGTCTTGAGGCTGCTATGGCTGACACAATTCTCGAGAAGATGTCTGCTGTAGATCCCGAGCCCGAGAAGGAAGTTCTCCTCGGTGACGTT
>CAMNHG010000121.1 GCA_946539105.1 uncultured Clostridia bacterium
ATTAAACATTGAGGGGATTCTGTGAAAAATAAGGTTATAAAAGCATTGATAATTGCCGTCTGCGCGGCAGTCTTGCTTTCGGCTGTGCCTTTTACTGCATTTGCGCGGACAACCGATATTTATGTCAGCGCGGAGGAAATTGACAGTTACGGTGCGGCTTACGCGATTCAAAACGCGCTTTATCTTGCCGAACAGCAGGGAAGCGAATCAAATATTGTCAGAGTCACCGTGGAACCGGGTGAGTATGTGCTCGACTACAGCCTGCACATCTACGGCAACACTTGGCTTAAGCTGGACGGCGTTACGCTGTCGCGCGGAGCTTGGTGCCAAAATATGCTCAGAACCGGTGACGATGACGGCATTGACTACGGCGTAACGGGCTATTATTATAAGAATATCACCATTGAGGGCGGCACGTTTGACGGTATGCTCGAAATTCCGAACACGATGTTCAAAATTGCTCACGCGAAAAACTACGTGATGAAGAACGTCACCATTAAAAACAACAAAAACGCGCATATGATGGAGGTTGCCGCGGTTGACGGCTTTACCGCCGAGGGCTGTAATTTTTATGACCAGCTTATGGACACCGGCAACGTGGGCTATGAGGTAATTCAGTTTGACGTGCTCAAGTACGGCAACATAGGCGGCTGCCGTTCCGAGGATTTATGTATGAAGAACGTCCTCATCGAAAACTGCGTTTTTGATAACGTTCCGCGCGGAGTCGGCTCGCACACCGCCGTTCACAACAATCCGCACGACACCTTGATTATCAGGAACAACACCTTTACCAATATCGGCAGCGTCGCGGTTCAAACCCTGGGCTGGGCCAACTGCTCTATCTCCAATAACATCATTGACGGTGCCCCGAGGGCGATTGCCGTTTACTCAATCGTGAGCGAGGGCTACGGAACGATTCTTCCCAGCGTGCTCGCGGCAGAGGGCAACACCGAACAGCATTTTTCGGACGATTACTTTGCCCAAAAGTCGAATATTCTGATTGCAAATAACCTGATTACCAACAGCGGAATTATCGACGATAAATACGCCGGCTATGAAAAAGCCGCCGTCAGCGTTTTGGGCTCTAAGGTCGTTAGCTCCGCTTCGTATTCGGGCGGCAGCGGCGGACTTCCGGCAGGCGAATACCCCTGCGACACCGTTACGGTAAAAAATAATCTTATCTACTCCAAAAGCGGCAGCGGCGTTCGCGTTGAGCACTCAAAGAACATATCGGTCGATTCAAACGTTATGTTCCTCACCCAAACAGCCGCTCCGCCGAACTACTGCGGAATTGTGTTCAGAGACGGCGTTAATCCGGCGAACATCACCAAAAACTACATCCAAAACGCCGCGGTTAACGGCATTCAAATTGATTCCTCCCTTGTCAACTACATCACCGGCAACGAGATTATCGGCACGGGCAAGTACGGAATCGGTGTCTACAGCTCTACCTTCGGCCTGATTTCCAACAACGATATCCGCAACACAAAATCCGAGGGTATCAGTATTTTGAGCGCGTCAAGGGTCAACACCGGTATTTCCGGGAACAGGGTGTCGGGCACGGGCACGGGCATACACGTCGATTCCACGTCCGCGGTCAAGCTGGTTGACAAAAATCTGACCTATAACTGCAAGTCGAACATAAGCTACGCGTCGAGTATGAACCTTGTTAACGTCGGCACAAACTACACCGCCAACGCCGCGCTGACGACCTTTGCGGTGGACTCAAAGGCGGTCAACCTGAATGTGGGCGAGTGCCGGCGAATCGGCAGAACCGTCACCCCGGTTAACGCGATTACCACGTTCAGCTTCGCAAGCTCTAACCCCGACGCCGTGATTGTTGACAGCACGGGACGTATCACCGCGAAGGCTCCCGGCACCGCTAATATCACCGTCAGAAGCGCGAACGGCAAGGCGTTGATTATTACGGTCAAGGTCGCGGATTTGCCCGGCACGCTGCCCGGCGACGTTGACGGCGACGGCATAGTTACCTCAGCCGACAGCGCGCTGCTCGGAAACTATACCTCGGGCATCGGCGATGACGGAATTGTCTCCGCGAACGCCGACGTTACGGGCGACGGAAAAATCACCGCCCTCGACAGAATCGTCCTTACAAGATACGCCAATCGCGCGGACGGCTTTACCGCCCTTCCGATCGGCGCGTCGGGCACAGCGGTAAACGGCTGCTCGGTTTCGGTTGACAATGCCAAGCCGGATGACTTCGGCGAGGTTGAAGTCGGTATTAACCTCATCGTCAACCCGGGCATTGCGACCGCTGATTTTGACGTTGAATTTAACTCAAACGTTCTCGAATTGACCGAAGTGGTTAACAATCGGCTGTTTGACAGCGCGGTTACGGCGCATTCGGATAAAATGCAGTCCCCGTACCGCTTGTCATGGCAAAATGACGTCGCGGAAAGTAATTATACCGCCGCCGGCAAGCTGGTTACGCTTAGGTTTAAGGTAAAAGAAAACGCCGAACCCGGCGTGTATAATATAACCGTCAACCCCAAAACCGCAGAGGTTTACAATAGAGATTTGTACCTTGTGCCCTGCGCCTTTACAGGCGGCACGGTCGAAATTGATGACGTCACCGTCCCAAAAACAGGCGATGTTGACCGCAGCGGAATAGTTGACGCGGACGACGCGCTGCTGCTTCAAAAGCACATCGCAAGGTTCACCGTCGGCGGAGTGCCACTGCTTGACGAAACCGACGAGGAGACTATGAATATTGCGGACGTAAACCGCGACGGAAGCCTGACAATAAGCGATGTAACCATGATTCAGCAATATATCGCGGAAATCATTGAACTGCAGAGTTAAGAGTTTAATGTCGTCTGTGATTTTAATGTGTGATTTATGTTATTTTATCTTTTGGTGATTTAATTAATGGAACAACCCGAGTGTTTTTATCAAAATCTATATTCCTTTATAACGCAAATGTCCGCTTGGAATGATGAGGATACGGCGATAGAATACTATTACCGTACTTTTTCGTTCGGAATGCTGAGGGATTTGATAAGAAAGACAGTTTTAAAACTTAATAATATTTCAATCAAAAAGGGCGAAAAGGTTATCATCAGCCTGATAACCACGCCGGAATCTATCGCCTTGCTCTACGCGTGCAATGTGTTGGGGATAATTCCCGTGCTCGCCGATGTCAGGCTTACCGTGACTGATTATGAGCGTTTGGCGGAAAGCACCGGCGCAAAGCATATATTCTTAAACGACTTTTGCTCGCAGTATAAAAAGCTCGGCAAAAGGAACCCTCATTTGAATGTTTTTTTGCTGACGCCGACGGACTGTATGCACCCGGTGATAAGGCTGGGCTATAAGCTGAGAATGCCTGCCGGCATAGCCGCGTCACATACCAAAAACGTTCGTTACTGGCGCGGCTGTTCGTGCGAAGAAAGCAACCGGGCGTTGGTTTTTTCCAACGACGGTTATGAGTCGGTTATTTTTACAACGAGCGGCTCAACGGGAGAGTGGAAATATGTCGAGCTGAAAAGCTATCAGCTCAATATGTCGGCTTGGCAGAATATAGATGAAAACAAGCGAAATGAAATAAAAAGTGTTTTATCGGTTATGCCGCTTTTTACCTGCTTCGGGTTTGTGGTTACTATGCACCTGCCGCTGGTTTTTTCAAAATCCATAATCGTATATCCGATTTACAAGGCGAAAAAAATACCGCGGATTATTATGAAGCATAAGCCCGATTTTTACGCCGGAGTATTCAGCCATTTTGACGAGTTCTTAAAAGCGGACTGTATGAAAAACGCCGATTTGTCGTTTATAAAGCTGTTGTATTTCGGCGGAGACTGCTGCGATGAAAAAGAGCTCAACTTGATAAATGAGTTTTTGCTCGCGCGCGGAGCAGGGTCAAGGCTGTGCCAGGGCTACGGTATGACGGAGCTTGCCGCGGGAGCGTTTGTACAGCGCAACGCGGAGTACTGTTCCGGTTCAGCCGGCCGCGCGATGTACTTTACCCAATGCAAAATTGTCAAAGAGGGAACCTTTGACGAACTGCCCCGGGGAACAGACGGCGAGATTTGTATTAACACCCTCTGTCAGACAGGCGGATATTACGGCAATCAGTCAGCCACAGATGAGCTTATTAAAACTCATCCCGACGGTAAAAAGTGGATTCACACCGGCGATTTCGGGCATATTGACAACGACGGCAATCTGTTTGTTAAGGGAAGAATAAAAAATATGGCTGTTTCCGCCAGCGGTACAAAGATTTTTCCCGAAGCTATAGAAGCGCGTGTTTCGCGGAATAAGGGAGTTCGTGAATCGGCTGTGGTGATTACGCAAAATCCCCGTAACGCCAACGATAAAATTATTATATTGTATTGCGTGCCCGAAAAAACAATCGGGCTGACTTTTGCGGCAAAGAGGAAAATAGCAGGCTGCTGTCAAAAAAATCTGCCGATGTACCTTGTTCCCGATAAAATTATACTGTGCAAATCCCTGCCTAAGACATCAACCGGTAAAGTTAACCGCAAATACCTGCAAAAACGTGCCGAGGAGAATCACGACAACCGCCCGGTGGTTTTTTCCGGCTACCGCAATAAGCTGAAATAA
>CAMNHG010000122.1 GCA_946539105.1 uncultured Clostridia bacterium
ACAGAAAGGACGCGACATAATGAAGCTCTGGAACGTTGCCGGACTGAACCGCGCCGAAGCAGGCGCAATACAAAGTGAATATGGTTTGCCGGCAATTATCGCTATGTTGCTCCAGACCAGAAATATAAAAACCGCAGAGGAAATCGACGATTTTCTCAATAATGAAAGCTATATCGCTTCTCCCTTTGAGATTAAAGATATGGACAAGGCGGCTCACAGGGTTCAGCAGGCGATAGACAGCGGCGAGCTTATCTGTGTTTACGGCGACTACGACGCCGACGGCGTAACCTCGACTGCACTGCTGTATTCGTACCTCGAAACCGTCGGAGCTAATGTTATTTATTACATACCCTCGCGCGAGACCGAGGGCTATGGTATGAACATAGGCGCGGTTGATACGCTCGCCGAAAAGGGCGTTAATTTGATTGTAACGGTGGATAACGGAATTGCCGCGGCAGAGGAAATCAACCACGCGAAAGAACTCGGAATTGACACGGTTGTCACCGACCACCATATGCCGCTCGACGAGCTTCCAAACGCCTGCGCTGTTGTGGACTTGCACCGCGCGGACTGCCCGAGCAAATTTAAGCAGCTTTCGGGTGTGGGCGTGGCGTTTAAGCTGATTATGGCACTCGAGGGCGAGTTTTGCGACACCGATATGCTCCTTGACAACTACGCCGACCTGCTCGCGCTCGGCACAATCGGTGACATAGTCGAGCTCAGGGGAGAGAACCGCGTTTTTGTAAAGCGCGGACTCCAAAGTATGCAGAACTCCGACCGTCCCGGAATTGCCGCGCTGATAGAAAACGCCGGCTTAAGCGGCAAGCCCCTAACCGCGGGCAAGGTGTCTTTCACCCTTGTACCGAGAATCAACGCGGTAGGCAGGCTGGGGCTTTCGGGCAAATCGGTTGAGCTTTTGCTCACCGAGGACTATGGCGAGGCACGGCAGATTGCCTCGGCGATGGGTGATGACAACACCGAAAGACGGCAGATAGAATCGGAAATTCTGCAAAAAATAGATTTGAAAATTCAGCAAAATCCGTCGCTGGTTTTTGACCGTATTATCGTAATCGACGGCGAAAACTGGCACCAGGGCGTAATCGGCATTGTTGCCTCGCGCGTTAAGGAAACCTACGGCAAGCCCGCTATTGTAATTTCACGCGACGGCGAAAACGCCAAGGCTTCAGGCAGAAGCGTAGAGGGCTTCGCGCTTTGCGACGCGGTAGCCGCCTGCGCGGATTTGCTTACCCACTACGGCGGACATCCTATGGCGGTCGGTCTGTCGCTTTGCTCGGATAACATAGAATTATTCCGTAAAAGAATTAACGAGTACGCAAATTCGGTTGGTTCAATGCCGTTTGACGCGCTCAAAATTGACTGCAAGCTAAACCCGGCAGGAATATCGCTCGATATTGCCGAGGATTTAACCAATATGCAGCCCTTCGGAGCAGGCAACCCCACTCCCGTATTTGGGCTGTACAATATGAAAATCAACAGTATAATTCCCTTATCGAATAATAAACACTTGAAATTAATCATTTCAAGGGGCAGTTCAACGCTCAGCGCGATGCTGTTCTTTACTTCAACCGACACATTCCCTTATCAAAAGGGCGATACGGTTGATTTGGCGGTTACTCTTGACGTTAACGAATACAACGGCAACAAAAGCGTATCTATAATAATAAAGGACATCAAGGCCAGTGCCGATAACACAGAGAATATGCTTAATAGTCAGCGGATTTTTGAGGACTTTTGCCGTTCAAATCCGCTTAGCCGCGAACAGCTTAAAAGCATTTTGCCGGCAAGGGATGACTTTGCGGCACTGTACCGATTTTTAAGAGATAACGGCGGCTACAGCTTTGATTTCGGCACCCTCGTATATAAGCTGGGCAACAAGCTGTCGCTCGGTAAAATCCGAGTCGCGTTAGAGGCGATGAACGAGCTGGGGCTTATCACAATAAGCGAAGGGTTGTCCGTCAGCAAAATTACGGTTAATCAGGTCAGTGCAAAGGTTAACCTTGAATCAGCGGCAATTATCAAAAGACTTACAGAGGTGACACGATGAGCAAATATTCAAACGTCGCGCATTATCAGGATTTTTCCGAGCTGGAGAAGATTATCTCGGGCTCGAACAACGAATATGATATGGAAAAAATCCGCTCGGCATACGAATTTGCGGAAAAATCTCACGGAGACCAGCGCAGAGTGTCGGGAATCCCGTATATTCTTCATCCTACCTCGGTTGCGTGCATCGTAGCAGAGCTCGGTATGGACGAGGACTCAATCTGTGCGGCTTTGCTTCACGACGTAGTGGAGGACACCGATGTATCTTTGCCTGAACTTACAAAGCAGTTCGGAGCCGACGTTGCAAAGCTGTGCGACGGCGTAACAAAAATCTCAAAAATCCCTTACTCCACCAAGGAGGAACAGCAGGCGGAAAACATCCGAAAAATGCTGATTGCCATGGCGGACGACATTCGGGTTATCATCATCAAGCTCGCCGACAGGCTTCACAATATGCGCACAATGGACGTTATGCCCGAGCAAAAGCGCAGGGATAAATCCGTAGAAAATATGCAGGTTTTCGCGCCTATAGCTCACCGTCTCGGTATCAAAACCATCAAGGAGGAGCTCGAGGACCGTTCTCTGCAATACCTCGATCCCGTCGGCTATGAGGAAATTGAGCAGGCGATTATGCTCAAGGAGGGCGAGCGCGAGATATTTATTGAGGACATCAAGACTCAAATTCTCGAACGCACAAAGAACACTATCAAAAACGTCTACATCAGCGGCAGGGTCAAGAGCATTAACAGCATTTACCGCAAGACCTTTATGCGCAATCAGAATATTGACCAGATTTTTGACGTGTTCGCGGTCAGGGTAATTGTAGACACCGTGCCCGACTGTTACAACGTTCTCGGCGTTGTTCACGATATTTTCAAGCCGATTCCGAACCGCTTTAAGGACTATATCTCAATGCCCAAGCCGAATATGTACCAGAGCCTTCACACCACCGTGCTCGATAAAAACGCAATTCCGTTTGAGGTGCAAATCCGCACGTGGGATATGCACTACACTGCCGAGTACGGAATCGCGGCTCACTGGAAGTACAAGCTCGGAATGGGCTCAAACGGCAAGGCGGGCAAGACCGTAAACGATAATATTGAAAAGCTGAAGAGTATGATTTTAGATCAGCTCGAGGCCGAGGACGCGACCGATATCGCGCGCAATATCCGCAACGACTTTGCTGAAAACGACGTATATGTTTTCACCCCCAAGGGCGACGTTATGAGCCTGCCGAGGGGCTCAACTCCGATTGACCTGGCGTATCTTATCCATACTCAGGTCGGCCACCGTATGGTAGGCGCGAAAATAAACAACAAAATCGTTCCGATTGATTATATCCTCAAAACCGGCGATATCTGCGAGATTATCACCCACAAAGAGGAGCATCCCAACCGCGCTTGGATTGATATTTGCAAAACCGCTTCGGCTAAGTCCAAAATCCGTCAGTGGTTCAAGCACGAAAAGCGAGATGAAAATATCGTCGAGGGCAAGGCGATGATTGAACATGAGTTCAAGCGTCAGGGAATGAACCTTACCGAGGACGAATATCCCGAATTTTTCAAGAGCATTTCGGTCAAAAAGCAGTACAATACGCTCGATGACTTCTACGCCGCGGTAGGCTACGGCGGTATTCAGCTCTGGAAAATAATGCCCAGACTAAAGGAAGAATATCAAAAGACCTACGCCAAGGATATTGAAAATATCGACGTTCCTCAAGCACCCGTTAAGCGCACAAAGGCGAGCTCCGGAGTTGTAATTGAGGGCAACGACGACGTGCTTGTCAAGTTCTCAAACTGCTGTAACCCCTTGCCGGGCGATGAGATTATCGGTTATATCACGCGCGGCTACGGAGTTTCAATCCACAAGCGCAACTGCACCAACGTTCCCAAGGACGTTTCCAAGAGCGAAGAACCCGAACGGTGGATAAACTGCTACTGGGAGGATGAAGTGGGTGAAGCGTTCAGAAGCACGCTTCAAATCACTGCCGCCGACCGCACAGGCTTGCTTGCGGACGTTACAATTAAGCTGTCAACAATGCACATCTTCATTCACAGCCTTAATTCGCGCGAGCTGAAGTCGGGCAGGGCGGTTGTCACCGTCACCATCGACGTAATGGGTAAGAACCATCTTAGGGGAGTAATTTCAAAGCTCTCAGACATCAACGGAATAGAAGAAATAAAGAGGCTGTAAAATATGAAAGCAATAGTTCAAAGGGTAAAATCCGCTCAGGTGGATATTGAGGGCAAGACCGTCGGCAAAATCGGCGAGGGATTTTTGATTTTGCTCGGCGTAGAGCAGGGCGACGACGAACACCATGCAAAGGTGCTTGCCGATAAAATCTCGGTTCTCAGAATTTTCACCGACGAAAACGACAAAATGAACCTCTCGCTCAAGGATATCGGAGGTTCCGCTCTGATAATTTCAAACTTCACGCTGTACGCCGACTGCTCGCACGGCAGACGTCCCA
>CAMNHG010000123.1 GCA_946539105.1 uncultured Clostridia bacterium
TCGCGTTCCTTTGCAGCCTGTCCCTTAACCTTTTCGATTACCGCGGCAGGTGCCTTTGATACAAAGCCCCGGTTGTTCAGCTTGCCTTCGCTCTGAGCAAGGCGTTTTTGAACTTGCGCGAGCTCCTTGCCGAGTCTTTCGAGCTCTGCCTTTTTGTCAACAAGCTCGTCCATCGGAATGTAAATCTTCGCGTCGGCGGTAACTACTGTAACCGCGCCTTCAATATCGAAGTTCGCGGCAACCTCAACGCCGTTTGCGGAAGCGAGTTTTTCGATAAACGCGCTGCCGTTTTTGAAGGTATCGGCGAACTTGGTCGCTACATAAACCTTCGCCTTTCTTGACGGCGGAACGTTCATCTCGCTGCGGCGGTTACGGATTGCGCGGATTGCCTCCATAACACGGCGCATCTCTGCCTCCTCCTCGGGGAAGTCAAGCTCGGGCTTGTAGGTGGGATATTCGCTGAGCATAACCGTCTCGCCCTCGTGGGGGATGGTCTGCCAAATTTCCTCGGTAACGTAGGGCATAAACGGATGAAGCAGTCTTAAAATCTGATCGAGAACATACAGGAGAACCTGCTCCGCGGCAATATAAGAATCGTCGCTGTCGTTGAACAGGCGAGCCTTTACAAGCTCAATATACCAGTCGCAGTAGCAGTCCCAAATAAACTCGTAAACCTTCTGTACCGCAATGCCGAGCTCAAATTTTTCGAGATTTTCGTTGACCTCTTTCGCTACGTTATTGAGGGTTGAAAGAATCCACTTGTCCTCGGTGTGGAGCTCATCGGGAAGCTCATTTTTAACCTCGTGGTCGTCGATGTTCATATGAACAAATCGCGCGGCGTTCCACAGCTTATTGGCAAAGTTTGAGCAAGCCTCAATCCGCTTTTCCGAGTAACGGATATCGTTTCCGGGTGAGTTGCCCGTTACGAGCAAAAATCTGAGCGCGTCTGCACCGTACTTCTCGATAACCTCGAGCGGATCTACGCCGTTGCCGAGAGATTTGGACATCTTTCTGCCCTGCTCGTCGCGGACAATGCCGTGGATAAATACGGTGTCAAACGGAACCTTTCCGGTGTATTCAAGGGCTGAGAAAATCATTCTCGAAACCCAGAAGAATATGATGTCATAGCCTGTAACAAGGGTGTTTGTCGGGTAGAAATACTCGAAATCCTCCGTCTTTTCGGGCCAGCCGAGGGTTGAGAACGGCCAGAGCGCGGAGCTAAACCAGGTATCGAGGGTGTCCTCGTCCCTGTGCATATGAGTACAGCCGCACTTCGGGCAAACCGTTACCTCGTCCTTGCTTACGGCAACCTCGCCGCATTCGTCGCAGTAGTAGGCAGGGATTCTGTGTCCCCACCAGAGCTGACGTGAAATACACCAGTCCCTGATGTTTTCCATCCAGTTAAAATATACCTTTTCAAAACGCTCGGGAACAAACTTAGTGTCCTTCTCCCTGACCGCCTTGATAGCAGGCTTTGCGAGCGGCTCCATTCTTACAAACCACTGCTTTGAAACCATCGGCTCGATGGTTGTGTGACAGCGGTAGCAGGTGCCTACATCGTGGGTGTGGTCCTTAACCTCTTTAAGCTGACCGAGAGCCGTAAGGTCGTCTACAATCGCCTTTCTCGCCTCGGCGGTAGTCATACCCGCGTACTTGCCGCAGTCGAGAACCTCGGGCTCGTTTTCGGCGAGGTTGCCCTTCGCCTTAAGCTCCTCGTAAGCCTTAACGTCCTCAGCACCCGTCATATGGCCGTCGTAGGTGAACACGCGAACAATCGGCAGGCTGCAACGCTGACCTACCTCGTAGTCGTTCGGGTCGTGGGCAGGAGTGATTTTTACAACGCCTGTTCCCTTTTCCATATCGGCGTGCTCGTCGCAGACAATCGGAATTACCTTGTCGAGCAGCGGCAGAATTACGTGGCAGCCGTGCAGGTGCTTATAGCGTTCGTCGTCCTTATTGATTGCAACGGCGGTATCGCCGAGCATTGTCTCGGGACGGGTTGTGGCGATTTCAAGGAACTCGCCGGTCTCCTGAACCTTGTAGAGAATATGCCAGAAGTGGCCGTGCTGTTCCTCGTACTCAACCTCCGCGTCGGAAATTGAGGTATTGCAGTGCGGACACCAGTTAACCATACGGTTTCCGCGGTAGATTTTTCCTTCGTTATACAGCTTTACAAAGACCTCGTTAACGGCTTCAGAGCAGCCCTCGTCCATTGTAAAACGCTCGCGGCTCCAGTCGCAGCTTACGCCCAGTTTGCGCAGCTGTTTGGTGATTCTTCCGCCGTACTCGCGCTTCCATTCCCACGCGCGCTCGAGGAATTTTTCGCGTCCCAAATCCTCCTTGGTAACGCCCTCCTTACGCATAGCCTCAACAATCTTAGCCTCGGTGGCGATTGAGGCGTGGTCTGTGCCGGGAACCCAAAGCGCGGAATAACCCGACATTCTTTTCCAGCGAATCAGAATATCCTGCAGGGTTTCGTCAAGCGCGTGTCCGATATGCAGCTGACCTGTGATGTTCGGCGGCGGCATAACGATTGTATAGGGCTTTTTGTCCTTATCAATTTCAGCGTGAAAGTAGTTTCCTTCTATCCAGAAGTCGTAAATCTTGTCCTCAAAATCCGAGGGCTTGTAAGACTTTGCGAGCTCCTTTGCCATAAAATCACTCCTTAATTACTTGCTTTAGCATATACCTTATTATTATCGCACCGAAAGCGGATTTTGTCAATATTTTTGCGCAAAAATAAGGACAGCCTATCTGTTAAAAAATACATATTTATAATTAAAACACAGGCAAAAGAGAACGGACAGACAGCATTATTTTCAGCTGTCTGTCCGCACAAAAATTATTGTTCTAAATAAGAATTTTTAACTCTAAGTCACTCGTTTATTGCACCGAGATCCTGACTGCGGATTCCGTGAATATCATCTTACGGAATCTTAACTGTATTTAATGTTGAGTATTGTCCCGCGAGATTTCCGCTTGTTGCGCAGACCTGAATATAGTATGTAGCTCCCCGTGTGGGATTGGGAATATTATAGTAGCACGAGGTAGTTGTACGGTAGTTCCATGCGGAATCATACGAACGCTTAAACGCGATTTTGTAACCCTGCGCTCCCATGATAGAGTTCCAGTTGATATTCAGGTTAGTCGCGGTCGCGTTCATACTTGTAACCGTTGGTCTGAACAAGGTTGTTATGGTTTTTGTATTGCTCCAATCGGAGTAAGTCGCGTTTTTGCCGTCTGTGTAATACGGTCTGATTTGGTAGTAATAAAGCGCGCCTCCTACAACATTTTTATCATTAAAGCTCGTAGATGATGTGTAATAGTAGGTATAACTTGTATCGGTCGATTTCTTCTTTGCAATCGCGTAACCGTTAGCTCCCGGAGCAACAGCCCATTCGATTGTTACTGAACCGTTTGAATTATACGCGGTACTTTCAAGCGTTGTGTTGCAAACATAAGTACAGCTGACTACATCGGAATATGTTCCGTTAGAAGATCCGAAAATCGGCAGAACTTGGAAATAATACATATATCCGGGTGTGCCGGTTTGTAAGTTAAAGCCGGTGTCGTTGACGATTGTTGACGACCAAGCGGAGTTAGATGTCTTATAAAACACCTTGTATCCGGTAGCTCCGTCGAGAGCACTCCACTGCACACGCAAGCCGTTATTTTTGTTTTCTACCGACAGGGACAGCCTTTGCTTTTTCGCTGTATTTTCAACATAAACCGAAAAGCTGCCGGTAGCGTTTGCATCGTTGAGCTTACATCCCAATACATAGGTTGTATTTGCTTTAACATCGTAAGATACCACAAAGTTGTTTCCGCTTCCTGAGTCATCATTTGACGCCAAAACATTCATATTTGAATCATAAACATATCCGTAAGTATTCTTACTTCCCGTTGAATAGAACTGCATGGTAAAATCATAGCCCGGCACAAACTTGTAGTACTTCATTGTGCCCTTCGTGGTGATATTAACGGTTTTTGCAGAATCCAGCGAAATAGTATCGTAAGCAATAGTAAATGTTTTGGTTACCGAATCCTTGTATTCGCCAATACCTGTAATGACAGCCTTAGCGGTACCTGCGTTTTTGTTGTTTTGATAGGTAACGGTGTAGTCGGTATTTTTCACGAGGGTATTTGTGCCGTCCTTGACTGTAACCGTCGGGGTCTTTGCGGTGTTGTCAAAGATGTATGATGTCGGGCTGACAGAAACAGTGCAGGTGCTGATTGACTTTTGCGGAACTTCTCTCAGGTAAACCGTAAATGAACCGGTTCCGCTGTATAGCTTGCACGCAAAGATGTATGCGGTATTTGCCGTAAGATTATATGTGATTTTAAAGTTCTTGTTTGAGGCTGCGTCTATATCATGACTTGTAGCCAGTCCGGCCAGGCTTGAGTCGTACAAATATCCTACAGTATCTTTCGAACCGGCGGAAAAGAACTCTACCCTCATATTCGTTGTCGGTACAAACTTAAAGAACTTCTTTGTTCCCGATGTAGGAATAGTTACGCT
>CAMNHG010000124.1 GCA_946539105.1 uncultured Clostridia bacterium
GCAGTATTCTTATGAAGAATACCCTTGGCAACAGCCTGGTCAATTTTCTTGATAGCAAGACGAACTGCCTCCTGCTTGTTGTCAGCATTTGTGTCAACAGCATAGTAAGCCTTTTTAATTGATGTTCTGAGAGCTGACCTTGTCGCCTTGTTGCGGGCTGTTTTTGTAGCAATAACCTTAACGCGCTTTTTTGCAGATTTAATGTTGGGCATTGTCCCACCTCCTTGGAAATATCGTCATACAGGTGATATTTTATCATATACAACGCCAAAAATCAAGTACTTTTTTGAAAAAATTGAGTTTTTAAGAATTTTAAAAATCCGCGTCTATATATTGTGTCAAAAAATAAATACTAATCAATATGCAGACTATTCCTTATTGTTATCGTCGTTATTTTCGGCTTCGGCTTTGCGCGATTTCCACCAGATAAATACGATAACCGCCAAAAACACAACGAGAAGTCCCCTGAAAATATATCCCCACACGCCGTCAAACACCGGCAGGTTACCGAACGCGCGCAGTCCGTACCACACCGTCATAAACAAAAAGAACACCGACAGCATGTAGCCGATTAAGCCCTGCTTTCTTCCTATAAAAAACGTTAGCACCGCAAGGATTGCCCACAAAAAGACATATCCGTACTGCAAAAACTGAGTCATTTTTACTCTCCCCGACTATATACTATTTAAAATATACCCCTATTTTATCTTGCCCCGGAGCAAAAAGCAAGGGGAATGTGATAATAAAGTGAAACTTTTTAAAATCAGGAAAATATTTTGACAAAAGTATTGACTTTTTCTGACTTTGGTATTATAGTAAGAATACAGTGATTAGCACTCAACTATCAAGAGTGCTAAAACGAAACAGAGGTGAACAAAATGGAGCCCGCCGCAAGAAGACAAAGCATACTCGCGGCTATTGTAGAAAGCTATATCGCCACCGGAGAGCCGGTCGGCTCAAAGTCGCTTATATCCGAAACGGGAATGAACGTTTCCTCCGCGACCGTCCGCAACGATATGGTCGAGCTTACAAACCGGGGCTACCTTGTTCAGCCGCACACCTCCGCCGGAAGGATCCCGACCGCGCAGGGCTACCGCTATTACGTTGACAACGTAATGCAGGTCAAACCGATATCGGGTCAGGGCAGGCAGTATGTGCTTGAGGAGCTTCAAAAAAACGGAGATTCCCCCGAGAGCATACTCAAGGGCGCAGCCGAATTGCTGAGCAAGCTCAGCGGTTACGCGGCGGTCGCCACAACCCCGGGCGGAGAGAACAGCAGAATCCGTCACCTGCGCTTCATTCAAACCGGAGCACGTTCGGCGATGGCGGTTCTGATTGCCTCAAACGGCACAATCAAAACCAAGCTGTTCCGCTGTGAGTTTCTAATCACCCCCGAGCTAATGGGGATTTTCGACAAGGCGTTCAACGAGATTTTCACCGGAGTTAAGCTCAGCTCGGTAAACCGACCGTTTATACAGACCGCCGCCGTAAGGTTCGGCGAGATGTCGCTTTTGATGCCCTCGGCACTGATGGCAGTGCAGGACGCGGCAGAACAGGCAACGACGGTGAGCGTTTACCAGAGCGGCAGAGGTAAGCTCGCCTTCTCAGGCGACGCTGATTTCCGCTCAGCGCGCAGGATAATCGAGTTTTTGAACAGTCCGCACGACCTCGCGGCAACGCTTGAAAAATCTCCGCAGCACACAGCCGTGTTAATCGGCAAAGAAAACAACCGCGTAGAGCTTGCGAATTACTCGCTGATATCGGCACGGTACAAAATCGACGGCAGTCCGTCGGGCGTTACGGCACTGATAACGCCGCTGAGAACCGACTACGCCAGGAACTTCGCGCTCCTTGAATGCGTCGCGGACTGCGCCGGAGAGCTGATTGACGAGTTGACGGACATAAAACGTGAATAACCCCAAGAGGAGGATATACAATGGCAAAGAAAAACAAAGCCGAAGACACCAGGGCAGCCAAAGTAAAGGCTGACGAGGCTGAGGAAGAAGAAGCCGAAGCCGCCGAGGTTGTCGACGAAAAAGACGCTAAAATCAAAGAGCTTGAGGAACAGCTCGCCGCGGAAAAGGACAAATATATGCGCCTTGCCGCCGAGTACGACAACTACCGTAAGCGCACCGCAAACGAAAAGCTAAGCCTTTACGACGACGCCACCTCAAAGGCAGTAACCGAGATTCTTCCTGTCGCGGACAGCGTAAGAATGGCGATTGACAATCTGAAAGAGGCCGATCCCGAAATATTAAAGGGAGTCGAGCTTATTTCAAGTCAGTTGGGCAAGAGCTTCGACAAGCTGAAAATCGAGCAGTACGGCAAGGTCGGCGACGAGTTCGACCCCAACCTGCACAACGCGGTTTCGATGGTGGACAGCGACGAGCTTAAGTCAAACCAGATAGCGCAGGTTTTCCAGACCGGCTACAAAATCGGCGACAAAATCGTTCGCCACGCCATGGTTCAAGTGGTAAACTAATTAAGGCAAGCACATAACTTAAAATAAAAATCAAAACAAATTTGGAGGAATTAATTATGGCAAAGACAATAGGTATAGATTTAGGTACAACTAACTCATGCGTAGCGGTTATCGAGGGCGGCGAGCCCGTAGTTATCGCAAACGCCGAGGGTTCAAGAACAACCCCGTCGGTAGTAGCCTTCTCAAAGGACGGCGAAAGAATGGTAGGCCAGGTCGCTAAACGCCAGGCTATCACAAACCCCGACAGAACCGTCGCTTCTATCAAGAGAGAGATGGGCTCTAACTACAAGGTAACAATCGACAACAAGAGCTACACTCCCCAGGAGATTTCGGCTATGATTCTCCAGAAGCTCAAGGCTGACGCCGAGGCTTACCTCGGAGAAACCGTAACACAGGCTGTTATCACCGTTCCCGCTTACTTCACCGACGCTCAGCGTCAGGCTACAAAGGACGCCGGTAAGATTGCCGGTCTTGACGTCAAGAGAATCATCAACGAGCCTACAGCCGCTGCTCTTTCATACGGCGTAGACAAAGAAAACGACCAGAAGGTTATGGTATATGACCTCGGCGGCGGCACCTTCGACGTAAGTATCATCGAGATGGGCGACGGCGTTCAGGAGGTTCTCGCTACAGCAGGTAACAACCGTCTCGGCGGCGATGACTTTGATAAGAGAATCATCGACTGGATGGTAGCGTCCTTCAAGACAGAAACAGGCATTGACCTTTCATCTGATAAAATGGCTATGCAGAGACTTAAGGAAGCCGCTGAAAAGGCTAAGATTGAGCTCTCGGGCGTAACAACCTCATCAATCAACCTGCCCTTTATCACAGCAGACCAGACAGGTCCTAAGCACCTTGACCTCACACTTACAAGAGCTAAGTTCAACGAGCTCACCTCAGACCTTGTAGAAGCTACAATGGGTCCGGTTCGTTCGGCACTTTCAGACTCCGGTCTGCAGATCGGTCAGATTGACAAGGTTCTCATGGTAGGCGGTTCTTCAAGAATCCCGGCTGTTCAGGAGGCTGTTCAGAAGCTCATCGGCAAGGAGCCGTTCAAGGGCATTAACCCCGACGAATGCGTTGCTATCGGTGCTTCAATCCAGGCAGGCGTTCTCGGCGGCGAGGTTGACGGACTTCTGCTTCTCGACGTAACTCCCCTTTCTCTCGGCGTTGAGACAATGGGCGGCGTTATGACAAAGATTATCGACAGAAACACAACCATCCCGACCAAGAAGAGCCAGATTTTCTCTACCGCTGCCGACAATCAGACTCAGGTAGAAATCAACGTTCTCCAGGGTGAGCGTGAGTTTGCCCGCGACAACAAGTCGCTCGGTCTGTTCACTCTTACAGGCATCGCTCCCGCTATGAGAGGTATTCCGCAGATCGAAGTTACCTTCGATATCGACGCTAACGGTATTGTTAACGTATCGGCTAAGGACCTCGGCACAGGCAAGGAGCAGAAGATTACAATTACCGCTTCAGGCAACATGAGCAAGGAAGATATCGACAAGGCTGTTAAGGAAGCAGAGCAGTACGCCGCAGAGGACAAAAAACGCCGCGAAGAGGTTGACGCCAAGAACGAGGCAGAGAACCTCGCTTATCAGGCGGAAAAACTCGTAAACGAGAACGGCGACAAGCTCGATGACAGCGACAAGACCACAATCAACACCAAGGTTTCGGCTGTAAGAGAAGCCATCACAAAGAACGACGTTTCGCTTATCAACACAGCTAAGGACGATTTACAGAAGGCACTGTATGACGTTTCCGCAAAGCTCTATCAGCAGGCTGCTCCCCAGGGCAACCCCGGTCATGCAGGTCCCGATATGGGCGGAGCACAGCCCGGCGCGGACAACGGCAACGGCGGCAACAACGGCGGAGACCCCAACGTTTATGACGCTGATTTCACAGACGTTAACGAATAAGTCGCGATAATATAAATAATCAAGCACAGCAAAGGGCGCACATTTTCCGTGCGCCCAAAAGCTGTACTTTGAGCTAAATTG
>CAMNHG010000125.1 GCA_946539105.1 uncultured Clostridia bacterium
TTTATTTATTCTCAACCAGCTTGATGAGCTCGTCACGTGAGAGCTTCATGCTTCTTGACAGCTCGTCGTTGGGAATTACCCTGAGAACCTTGCCGTCGTAGCGCGATACAAGCACGTTTGCCTGCTTGCCGTCGATTTCAACGGTTTCCTCGGTGTAGTCCTCGTTGAGCGGAACCTGCTTTTTGAGAGTTGATCTCTCGGTGAGCGCGCCGGTGGGGCAGAGCTCTACGCACAGTCCGCAGTTGGTGCAGTTTGTCTGATCGAGCGGAAGCGCGAACGCCGGAGAAACGTCGGTCTTAAAGCCTCTGCCGAGCAGTCCGATTGAGTGCAGATCCATAACCTCGCGGCAGGATCTTACGCACAGACCGCAGAGAATACACTTGGCGTTGTTTCTCTCGATAAACGCGTTGGCGTCGCGGTTGTATTTCTGGGGCATTTCGCCCTTGAAGCGTTCGGGGTTGATGTCGTAAAGCTGAGCAACGGACAGCAGCTTACACTTGTAATACTCGCGGCAGCCGCACTCAAGACATCTCTGAGCCTCAGCCTGAGCCTCTTCCTCGGTAAAGCCGAGCGATACCTCGTCGAAGTTTTTATTTCTGACGTCCGCAGGCAGAACCTTGGGAGTAATTCTGCTCTCCTTCTGTCTGTCGGAGTAGTCGATTGTGCTCTCGTCGCGCTTGCTGATGTAGGGCACTCTGGTGTCGAGCGGCATACCGTTGAGGTAAGCGTCAACAGCCTTTGCGCAGCGGTCAGCCTCGCCGATAGCCTCAATCGCGATTGAAGCACCTCTGTTTGTGGCGTCGCCGATTGCGAATACGCCCTCGAGGTCAGTTGTGAAGAAGTCGGGATCGGCTTCGATGTTTCCTCTGTCGTTGAGCTTAAGCTCTGCAACATCGCCCTGAACCAGCTTTTGACCGATAGCCAGGATTACACTGTCAACCTCGATTTCCTCGGTCTTGCCCTCAACGGGAACAGGTCTGCGCCTTCCCGAAGCGTCGGGCTCGCCGAGCTCCATAATCTGGAGAGTAATCGACTTAACCCTGCCGTTCTCGCCGTTGAACGAAAGCGGATTTGTGAGGAACTTGTAGATTACACCCTCTTCCTCAGCCTCGTCAATTTCGAGCTTGTCGGCAGGCATTTCGTTACGTGTACGTCTGTAAACAACGTAAACTTCCTTAGCTCCGAGCCTTACCGCGGTTCTGCAGGCGTCCATAGCGGTGTTACCGCCGCCGCAGATTACAACCTTCTCGCCGATTTCGGGAGCGTTGCCCTTGATTACGCCGCGAAGGAAGTCGATACCGCCGTAAACGCCCTCGAGGTCCTCGCCCGGAGTGCGCATTGAGCTTGATTTCCAAGCACCTACCGCAACGATAACCGCGTCGTTTTCAGCCTTAAGAGATTTGATTGTAAAGTCCTTGCCGAGCTTTACGTTGTTGACCAGCTTTACGCCGGTCTTTTCGATGATGGCGATTTCCTGATCGAGCACATCCTTGGGAAGTCTGTACTGGGGAATACCGTAGCGCAGCATTCCGCCCATCTTTTCCATCATATCGTAAACAGTTACGCTGTGTCCCATAATCGCGAGGTAGTAAGCGGCTGTAAGACCCGCGGGGCCGCCGCCGATGATTGCTACCTTTTTGCCGGTTGAAGCCGCAACGTCGGGAGTGTAGCTGTCTGCTTTAAGATCCATATCAGCCGCAAAAGCCTTGAGCTGAGCGATGTTGATAGGCTCCTCAACGTTCTTTCTGCGGCAAGCCTTCTCACAGGGGTGAGGGCAAACGCGTCCGATTGAAGCCGGAAGCGGAATTTTGTTTTTAATCAGCTTAAGCGCGGACTCGTACTCGCCGTTCGCGATAAGTCCCACATAGCCTTGGCAGTCGGTGTGAGCCGGGCAGTTGAGCTGACAGGGAGCTACGCAGTCGCCGTCGTGGGCGGACATCAAAAGCTCCATCGCGATTTTTCTCGACTGAACAACTCGCTCGCTCTCGGTATTGATAACCATACCCTCGCTCGCCTTTGCCGAGCATGAGCGGAGCAGCTTGGGAATACCCTCTGCCTCAACAACGCAAAGTCCGCACGCGCCGTAAACCTCAACAGCCTTGTCGTAGCAAAGTGTGGGGATATAGATGTCATTAAGGCGTGCCGCCTCTAAGATTGTAGAGCCCTCGGGGGCTGTAATTTGCTTTCCGTTAATTGTAAGATTAATCATTTTCAGCCCTCCTTATTCCTTGACAATCGCGCCGAACTTACATGAAGTGTAGCACTTGCCGCACTTAATGCACTTGTCGGTGTTAATAACGTGTGGATTCTTAACCGTGCCGGAAATAGCGTTAACCGGGCAGTTTCTCGCGCAGAGCGTACAGCCCTTACACTTGTCGGCGATAATTTTGTATTCAATGAGGTCGCTGCATTCGCCTGCAGGACACTTCTTGTCGTTAATATGAGCCTCGTACTCGTCGCGGAAGTACTTGATTGTGGTGAGCACGGGGTTGGGAGCAGTCTGACCGAGACCGCAGAGCGCGCCGTCCTTGATTGAGTAGCACAGCTCCTCGAGCAGCTCGATGTCGCCTTCCTTGCCCTCGCCCTTGGTGATGCGCTCGAGCATTTCAAGCATTCTCTTTGTACCGATACGGCAGTGAATGCACTTTCCGCAGCTCTCCTTGGCGGTGAAGTCGAGGAAGAACTTAGCCATACCTACCATGCAGGTGCTCTCGTCCATAACAACCATACCGCCCGAGCCCATGATAGCTCCGGTAGCACCGAGAGCCTTGTAGTCGATAACGGTGTCGATGAGGTCGGCAGGAATACATCCGCCTGACGGGCCGCCCATCTGTACAGCCTTGAACTCCTTGTCGGTTTTCATACCGCCGCCGATGTCAAAGATAACGTCGCGCAGGGTTTTGCCCATCGGGATTTCAACAAGTCCCGAACGCTTAACCTTACCTGTAACGGCGAATACCTTGGTACCCTTTGAGTTTTCGGTACCCATAGCCGCGAACGCCTCGCCGCCGTTGTTGATAATCCAGCCTACGTTTGCGAAGGTCTCAACGTTGTTGATGTTAGACGGCTTTCTCCAGAAGCCCGACTGTGCCGGGAACGGAGGCTTAAGCCTGGGCATACCTCTGTGACCCTCGAGCGATTCGATAAGCGCGGTTTCCTCACCGCATACAAACGCGCCCGCGCCTGCCTTGATTGTGAAGTCGCAGGAGAAGTCCGAGCCGAAGATATTTTCGCCGATAATGCCCTTGTCCTTAGCCTGGGCAATAGCGTTTTTAAGGCGTTTAATCGCAAGGGGATACTCCGCGCGGACATATACGACAGCGTGCTTCGCGCCGATTGCGTACGCGCCGATGAGCATACCTTCAATCAGGTTGTGCGGATCGGATTCGATTACCGCCCTGTCCATAAACGCGCCGGGGTCGCCCTCGTCGGCGTTACAGATTAGGTACTTTTCCTCGCCCTCGCTCTGGCGTGCCGCGTTCCACTTGAACCATGTCGGGAAGCCCGCGCCGCCGCGTCCGGCAAGGCCTGAGGTCTTGATGATGTCGATTACACCCTCGGGCGAAAGCTCGCAGATTGCCTTTTTAAGCGCGGTGTAGCCGCCTGCGTTTATGTAAGCCTCAATCTGTTCGGGGTTGATGATACCGCAGTTGCGCAGTGCGATTCTTGTCTGCTTTGATAAAAACTCGCTGTCCTCGTCGCTTACGATGAGCTTTTCAACAGCGGCCTTGTCGCCGCTTTCGATAAACTTCGCAATGCTTTCAGCGTCGTTTTCAGATACCTTTACAAGCCTTGTCAGCTTGTTGTCGTCGTCGTAAATATCGACGATCGGCTCAAGGTAGCACATACCGATACATCCTGTGATTGAGATGCTCTCGGCGTTGATGTTTGTATTAAGAAGAGCCTTTCTAACCTTTTCGGCTCCGGCGGCGATACCGCACGAGCCTTGTCCGATAACTATTCTCACAGTGCCGCCTCCCTTAATTCCTTAAGAATTTTCTTGGTTTTGTCGGGCGTTAAGCTGCCGTAGGTGTCCTCGTTAATCATCATAACGGGGGAGAGTGAGCAGCAGCCGAGACAGGCAACGCATTTGAGCGAGAACAAGCCGTCCTCGGTTGTCTGTCCGTCGTCAATACCAAGCTCATCCTTGATAGTCTGTAAAATCAGCTCAGAGGAGTTAACGTGGCAGGCTGTACCCTGACAAAGCATAATCAGGTACTTGCCGACCGGTTCAAACCTGAACTGTGTGTAAAAGGTACCCACGCCCATAATCTCAGAGGTAGCAATTCCGGTTCTTTCGGAAATAAGCTCAATAGCCTCTTTGGGAAGATAGCCGTAGATATCCTGTGTGTTTTGCAAAATGGTAATCAGACTTCCCTTGACGTCGGCGTATTCGTTAAGAACGCCGTCGAGCAGGGTTAAGTCAACAGTCTTTTTCTCCATATGCCAATCCCCAATCTCATTAATCTATAGTA
>CAMNHG010000126.1 GCA_946539105.1 uncultured Clostridia bacterium
TATTTACAAATAATTCACCAAAAAATGATAAAATCGTGTTACTTGTAACCGTTTACGTTGTGAGATTGCCAGTTCCATGAGTCGTAACACATATCCTCAAGATTTTTTTCTGCCTTCCAGCCCAAAACCTTTTCCGCTTTGTCGGCATTCGCGAAGCATTCAGCAATATCTCCGGCACGGCGCGGCTTGATAACATAGGGAATCTTAACACCGTTTACTTTCTCAAAAGCCTTTACGATATCGAGCACGCTGTAGCCTGTTCCGGTGCCGAGGTTAAACACCTCGCAGCCTTTATTTTCGGCGGCGTACTCAATCGCCTTAACGTGTCCCTTTGCCAAATCGACAACGTGAATATAGTCGCGCACTCCCGTTCCGTCGTGAGTGGGATAATCGTCGCCGAACACTCCGAGTTGCTCAAGCCTGCCGGCGGCTACCTGGGTGATGTACGGCATAAGATTGTTGGGGATTCCGTTGGGGTCTTCACCTATCATACCGCTCTCGTGAGCTCCGATGGGATTGAAGTAGCGGAGAAGTACAACCGAAAAATCGGGATTTGCGTGTGCGGTATCGCTGAGAATCTGCTCCATCATCAGCTTTGTCCAGCCGTAAGGATTTGTCGGGCTGCCGGTAGGCATTGTCTCAACAAGCGGAACGGTCTTCGGAGTTCCGTAAACCGTTGCCGATGAGCTGAATATGAAGTTATTGACTTTGTATTTGCTCATCGTTTCGAGCAGGGTAAGGGTTGAGTCTATGTTGTTGCGGTAGTAGAGCAGAGGTTTTTCAACACTCTCGCCGACCGCCTTAAGTCCTGCAAAGTGGATTACTGCGTCGATTTTGTTCTCCGCAAAGATTTTTTCCACCGCGTCCCTGTCGCAGACATCCGCCTCGTAAAGAGGAATCTTTGTATCTGTCAGCTTTTCGACTCTTTTTACCGCCTCGGGGCAGGAATTTGAAAAATTATCGGCAATTATTACGGTGTGTCCTGATTTGATAAGTTCAACGCAAGTGTGGCTTCCGATATAGCCGGCACCGCCTGCAAGAAGTACGTTCATATTTGTCCTTTCGTGTCGATTTTAACTGTCTTAAAAAATCCCTATTTAAATAGTATGCGGATTTTTATACTTTTTCAGGTTCGGGATAATCAATTCCGAAGGTCTCTGCCTCCGCTTTTTCGATTATCTGATCATCCAGCGGTCTGTCCGAAAAATCGGTATCGCACTCGGCAATCTCGTTGACTGCGTCCATTCCCTCGATTACCTTTCCGAAGGCAGCGTACTGACCGTCAAGATGCGGAGAGGTTTTGTGCATTATAAAGAACTGCGAGCCCGCGCTGTCGGGCATCATTGAGCGCGCCATAGAAAGCACGCCCTCGGTGTGCTTAAGGTCGTTTTTGAAGCCGTTGGCGGAAAATTCGCCCTTAATCTGATATCCGGGACCGCCCATACCCGTACCTTCGGGGCAGCCGCCCTGAATCATAAAGCCGTAAATTACACGGTGGAAGGTGAGTCCGTCGTAAAAGCCATTGTTAACAAGGCTTAAAAAATTATTTACTGTGTTCGGCGCAATCTCGGGATAAAGCTCTGCTTTAATTTGTTTTCCGTTTTGAAGTGTAAAAGTAACTATAGGGTTTTTCATTATATAATTTCCTTTTAATTATTTTTGTTTTGTAAATTTTAGATTAATAATAATTGCGGGCACTGCCGATTGAGTGGAATGTGCCGGGGTTCTTCGCAACTGCAACAGCCAAAAATACAATATAAGCAATCAGAGCTATTACGCCCACAACAAGTCCGATAATTGAAAGAATAAAGCCGACATTAGCCTTTTTGTTCACAGTGCCCTGTTCTCTGGACGCTCTCTTTGCCAGAACTCCGAAAATAATACCCGGGATTCCCAGCTCCATTGTGAAAAAGCAGCCTACTATAGACAATATTCCGCACACAAGCGAAACTATGCCGAACGCCTTTGCTTTGCCGCTGGGTTCCGCAGGCGGCTGTGTGTAATAGCCGTTTGGTTGGTTAAAATTTTGAATATCATTTTGCTGATTATAAAAATTTTGACCGTTTTGGTAATCGTAGTTATTATTTTGATAATTATTGTTATCCATACTTTCTCCTCTCTCAATAACTAAATTAAATATATTTCTAAATAAGAATTATAATTTAAATCACAAGCGCGATTATCAGCTATAATTAATTCCTAAACCTTCTCTGAAACCGACAGGCGCGATTGCGGGTATAAAATTCCTCGCGACAGCGTAAATAATCCAAATCACCGCAAGAATATAAAAAAACTTGGCATTATGAATTAACGGAAATCTCACGTTTTTTCCGAACACTCTAAGAACCAGCTCTATATACCACACAAGTGCAAGAATAATTGCTACCACTACAACGGCGTTTTGACGCATAGCTGAAATAATATCTCCATGTATCAAAGAAGTTAACGCGCGTGTTGTGCCGCAGCCGGGACAGTAAATATGAAGAATAGAATTAAACGGGCACTGCCACAGGCTGAAATTTGACAAAACAAAAACCGCAACTGCACCCAAAATCAAAAGTAAGGCAACCGGAATTACAAATACTAAAATCTTGTGATATATTTTATATTGCAACAACCTGCCCCCCTTAATTGATAAAATCGGGCAGGGAAACCCTGCCCGAACAGATTGCTCCATTTGAATTATCAGTAATAACGGTAATAGCTTGACGAATAGCCTCTTCCGGAGTTAGCGGCAATAACGCAAACAACTATAACAGAGATAGTTGCAATTACAAGTCCCACTATGCCAAAGATAAGACCGAGAGTTGCTTTTGTATTTTTACCTGAAA
The DNA here is from genome assembly GCA_946539105.1 of uncultured Clostridia bacterium. Taxonomy (GTDB): domain Bacteria; phylum Bacillota; class Clostridia; order Oscillospirales; family Acutalibacteraceae; genus Ruminococcoides. Next base: position 2,832 of record CAMNHG010000126.1, read on the forward strand.
ATCTCTTCTTTGCAAGAACTGAGAATATAATCGCCGCAATACCGGGAATAAAGCCTATGTAACAAGAAACCATTGAAACGATACCGCAAACGAGTGATACTATGCTGAACGCCTTTGCGGCACCTGAGATAACATCGCCGTTATCAGGCGTATAGCTATTCATAGGCTGAGGCTGATACGGCTGCTGTGAGTAGTTGTTATTAGCCTGGTTGTACTGATTGTACTGCTGTGAGTAATCAGGCTGCTGATTGTACTGTGAAGCATAATCGGGCTGCTGGGGCTGCTGATTGTACTGTGAAGCATAATCGGGCTGCTGGGGCTGCTCGGGTGTGCCGTTAGGATTATAATTATTGTTGTAGTCGTCCATATCCGGAAAACCTCCTTATGTTTTTACTTAATAATTATACGCTACTGCTGTGCAGTTGTCAATAAAAACAGCAAAATATTAATTATTTTATTCTATGCTCATTGTAGCATAAGCGTTTAGGTCTGTTCCCGCGGTATTACCGCTTAAAAACTCATAATACGCCTGCGAGCCGACCATTGCGGCGTTGTCACCGCAAAGGCTTTTATCGGGCATATAAAATTCATAACCGCGTTTTTTGCACTCCTCTTCAAGTGTTTTTCGCAGCAGGCGGTTTGCGGATACTCCGCCGGCGATTACGAGCCGCTTTACGCCCAAATCCTCAGCCGCTTTTAAGAAGTTTGTGACAAGACAGTCTACAACGGCGTATCTGAACGAGGCGCAGACGTCGGCTTTATCAAGCTCTGTTCCCTTTTGCGCTGAATTGTGGAGCAGGTTAATTACCGCGGTTTTAAGCCCCGAAAAGCTAAAATCATAAGGCGCGTCGTTTACAACGGGGCGAGGCAGCTTGAACGCCAAAGGATTTCCGTCCTCCGCGACCTTGTCAAGCTCGATTCCGCCGGGGTATGGCATTCCCATTGTCCTTGCCGCCTTGTCAAACGCCTCCCCGGCGGCGTCGTCACGCGTTCTGCCGATAATTTTCATTTTGGTGTAATCCTCTACCATTACTATGTGGCTGTGTCCGCCTGATACAACCAGGCAGAGAAACGGCGGTTTTAGTTCTGTATTAGAAATATAGTTTGATGCTATATGCGAGCGAAGGTGGTGGGTTGGGATTAAAGGCAATCCTGTGGAAAGTGACAAGCCCTTGGCAAAGTTCACACCTACAAGCAACGCGCCAATCAGCCCCGGGGCGTACGTAACCGCAAGGGCGTCAATATTATCTAAAGTCAGATTTGCCTGTTCAAGTGTCTGAGTTACAACAGGGCTTATCGCCTCGGCGTGACGCCGCGAGGCTATCTCCGGCACTACGCCGCCGTACAGCCTGTGCTCCTCTACCTGAGAAGCGACTACTGAGGACAACACTGTTCTGCCGTCCTCCACAACAGCCGCGGCGGTTTCGTCGCAGGATGATTCTATTGCTAAAATTCGCATTATTATTCTTCCTTTTTTCTTTATTGGAAATATTTTGTCATCAAAACAGCGTTTTCCACCGGATCCCGGTAATAATTCTTCCTCTCGCCCACCTTGATAAAGCCGAAGTTTGAGTAGAGCGAGATTGCGGTTGCGTTGCTTTCGCGAACCTCCAAGGTTACAAACGCAAAAT
>CAMNHG010000127.1 GCA_946539105.1 uncultured Clostridia bacterium
AAAATAAAAAACTCCCCCGACAAACAAGGAGAGTTTTTCTCGCTCTGGACAAAAAAAGAAGCCCTGCTGAAGTGCATGGGCGAGGGCTTTCACCGCCCGGCAAAGAGCGTTGACGTGAGCGGTGAGGAATTTGCCGAAAACGGCGTGACCTACAGGCTGAAAACATATGTTTTCTCGGACTATGTGATATCGGTCTGCACGGAAGGCACTGACTTTGCCGAGGAAATTGAATTTATTAAGCCGTAAAACAACGCCCCGAAGCTCAGGGCGTTGTTTTTTTATTGATTGGCTACAACGGCGAAAAACACCAAGTCGCCGTCGCTGTCGTTTATCATACTGTGGGTATGCCCCTTCGGGCAGTAGTGGCACATTCCGGCTTCTACAGGCAGCTTTTCGCCGTCGTAGAGCATATATCCCCTTCCGCTGAGGAAGTAGATTATCTCGCTGTTAATTTCGTGAGTATGCTCGCCGATTGTCGCGCCGGGAACAAGCGTGCCGTGAAGAATACGGTTAACGCCGTCAAAGTGCATTTTCGCGATAAGGTACTTTTCCCCTCCCTTAAAGTTCGGGAGGATTTCGGGCTTTTCGTTCTTTAAATCAAAAATCATCTTTGTCACCTCGCTGTAATTCACGTTTATTTTACCATATTCGTCATCATCTTTCAAATAAAAATTGTAACTGCCTCTAAATCGGAAAAATCTCGGATTTTCCACTTGTTTTTTCGCGGCTAATCTATTATAATATACAGCAGAGTTTAATACAACTTATCAAGAGCGGCTGAGGGACAGGCCCTTTGAAGCCCGGCAACCTGCACTTTGCAAGGTGCTAAATCCTGCGGTAATTTACCGGAAGATGAGTATTTTGACGCGCCTTTCGGTTGAAGGCGTTTTTATTTTGCAAATTTTATGGTTTTGGAGTGATTATATGGCAAGAAGATTATTTACATCGGAGTCCGTAACCGAGGGACATCCCGACAAGGTTTGCGACTGCGTTTCAGACGCGGTACTCGACTGCATTCTGGCACAGGACAAAAACGCCCACGTTGCGTGCGAGACCGCCGCGACAACAGGACTTGTTCATATTATGGGTGAAATTTCCGCCAACGCCGACGTCGATATTGAATCGGTTGCGAGAAACGTCATAAAAAGCATCGGCTACGACAATCCCGAGGTGGGCTTTGACGGCAACACCTGCAAGGTTATTGTGTCGCTCGACAAGCAGTCGCCCGACATCGCGATGGGCGTTAACGAGAGCTTTGAGCACAAGGACGGCGAGACCGACGAGGACAACCTTATCGGCGCGGGCGACCAGGGTATGATGTTCGGCTTTGCGACCGACGAAACTCCCGAGCTTATGCCGCTTCCGATTTCGCTTGCCCACAAGCTGTCCAAAAGACTTACCGAGGTCAGGAAAAACGGCACTCTCACCTATCTTCGCCCCGACGGAAAAACCCAGGTTACAGTTGAGTACGACGGCGACAAGGCGGTCAGGATTGACACAGTTGTTGTGTCCACTCAGCACGACGAGGACGTTACACTTGAGCAAATCAGGGCTGATATTATTAAGAACGTAATCAAGCCCGTTATCCCCGAAGGTCTGCTTGATGAAAACACAAAGATTTTTGTCAACCCCACAGGCAGATTTGTTATCGGCGGTCCTGTCGGCGACGCCGGACTTACCGGCAGAAAGATTATCGTAGACACCTACGGCGGCTACGCGCGTCACGGCGGCGGAGCGTTCAGCGGTAAGGATCCGACAAAGGTTGACCGCAGCGCGGCTTACTATGCGAGATATATCGCGAAAAACATCGTTGCCGCAGGACTTGCGAAAAAGGCAGAGGTTCAGCTTGCCTACGCAATCGGCGTTGCAAAGCCCGTGTCGATTATGGTTGACAGCTTCGGAACTTCAAAATACACCGACGAACAGCTTGAAAAGGCGGTTGAAAAGGTGTTTGACTGCCGCCCGAACTCAATCATCAGGCAGTTAAAGCTGACCGAGACAAAATACCTGCCCGTTGCGGCTTACGGTCACATCGGACGCGAGGATCTCAATGTACGCTGGGAGGACACCGATAAGACCGAGGAGCTGCTAAACGCAGTAAAATAATTTTATATTTTAAAAAATACAGGGTTTGGAAATCACAAAATTCCAAACCCTGTTTTTGTTTTAAGAAGCCGAAATATTACTCGTCTGCTCCGCGCCGAGACCGAACGAGATTGAGATTGCGTTGTCCACAGCGTTCATCGCGCTTTGGTCAATCGCTCCCATCTTCTCCTTTAATCTTCGCTTGTCGATCGTCCGCACCTGCTCGAGCAGCACAACGCTGTCCTTTGCAAGCCCCGAACTTCCGCTGTTAATCGGTATATGAGTGGGCAGATTCGCCTTTGACTGACGGCTGGTAATAGCCGCCGCAATCACGGTGGGGCTGAAGCGGTTGCCGACGTTGTTTTGCACGATAAGTACAGGACGTATTCCTCCCTGCTCCGAGCCAACCACAGGACTTAAATCTGCGTAGTAAATGTCACCACGGCGTATATTCAATGCTTTTCACGCTCCAAAAATTAATCTACTTATATTTTTGACCTTCCGCCAAAATATATTCAGCCTAATACATAATATTTTCGGGCGCGAAATTTGTTACCTAACCGTTTTTAGTGATGTCCGTAAATTCTATTTCAAGCTCATTCTCAGCGGTGATTTTGGTGATAAAGCCGTTTTCGTCGAGAAAAAATTTATAATTTACGCCGTCCTTTTGAAGCTCATATCTGCCGTCCTGTGGGGCGGATTTTTTTCCGTTTACCTCGCTGTTAAGCGCGGACAACGCGCTTTTTAACAGGCGCGGAAAGCTGTTTGCCGGCAGATAACCCTCGTCTGCGGTGCAGATTAAGCCCTCGCGACGCAGCTCGGTTTCGCCGTTTTTATAAGATATATTTACTCCGCCGAGGGTGTCGGGGGAATCGAGCGAAACGCTCAGCAAACCGTGCCTGTCGGCGTTAACGGTTCCGCTTAGCTCCATTTGGCGGTACACCGCCGTAAAATTCGCGGAAAAATCCGTCACGGCGGTTTTTTCGGAGCTGTCACCGCAGCCGCACAAAGCGGCGGTAAAAATAAAAAAGACACATAACGCGCAAATAACCTTCCTTGCCATACGGCACCTCCGTTTTTGTACATTATATGTCTGAATTATTAAAATATTATAGCCCCGCGCTCTTAAACGCCTGCGCAATATAGTCGATAATATCGCTTGGCAGCATAGAGATTTTGCCGAGCTTTTCCGCTGCGAAATCGCCTGCCAAGCCGTGAAGATACACCGCAGCCGCGGCACAGTCAAAGGCGTTTTTGCCCTGAGCGAGCAAGCCTGCCGTCATACCGGCGAGTACGTCTCCGCTGCCGCCGGTCGCCATTCCGCTGTTGCCGGTTGTATTGAGCAGCACGCGTCCGTTCGGAGAAGCGATAATCGTTCCCGAGCCCTTTAGCACGGTGATAACGCCGTATTTTTTCGCAAAACTCAAAGCAACGTCTACGCGGTCGGCGTTTACCTCTTTTGCGGTAATTCCGCACAGTCTGCCCATCTCGCCGGGGTGGGGAGTTATGATAATCTCCGATTCGCGCTTTTTGAGAATTTCGGGATTGTCCGATATACAATTCAAAGCGTCGGCGTCGAGCACCATCGGCACAGCGCAGTTTTCGATAAAGCCGCGCACTAAAGCCTTGGTATCTTCGCAGACAGACAGTCCGCAGCCGAGCAAAACGGCTGTGGATTTTTTTGCTTCATCAAGCAAAAGCTCGGTATTATCGCGGCTGATTTTACCGTCCGCAGTTTCAATAAGCGGCAAAAACACGCTCTCCAAAATACTCCCTGCGGCTATGGGATAAACGCTTTTCGGCAAAGCGAGCTTTTCAAGCCCGATACCGCAGCGCAGTGCGGCTTTACCGGCAAGGATTGCCGCGCCTGCCATGCCAAAGCTTCCGCAAATGCTTAGCAGAGTACCCATCGTGCCCTTGTTGGCATCAATGGGACGGTTCGGCACCGCGCGTTTTACTGTGTTTTTATCCGTTCTCTCCATAGCTTAAACCGTTTTGTTGTAGAAAATCTTTAGCATAAGGCTTTTTTCCAGCTTGGGCTTCATACCCTCCAAAATCTGCTCGTTGGGGTTAAATACAAGCAGGCACTTTCCGTACGCAGGGTCGTTGAACAGCGCGAAGTAATTTTCGCCATGGGAGTTCTCGTCACGCGCCGCCATATAGGTCTTAAAAACCTTTACTTTGTTGATTTTTTCCTCGTCCTTTGTCAGCTCGGTAATCTCGTTAATCGGCACGCGGCACATCTTTTTCCTTTTGCGAAGCGCGATAACCTTTGAGATATCTAGGTCGTTGCCGGCAACCGAGTACTCAAACTCGACCTTCTGACAGCTGAACACGTACCATACAACGTAAATTCCGCCGAGAAA
>CAMNHG010000128.1 GCA_946539105.1 uncultured Clostridia bacterium
AAAGCTAAAAATTACAGCAAGCTCGCGCAAGCGAATTTAGCTTGCCGAAGGCAAATTTAGCTACAGCGCAAGCTGTAATTTAGCTGCGGCGCAAGCCGCAATTTAGCTCTCCGCAAACACCGTTTTTCCGCCCAAAATCGTCCTCTTGACCTTGCCGGTCAGGGTCAATCCCTTGAACGGTGTGTTTTTGCTTTTGCCGTGGAGCTTGTTAACGTCCACCGTCCACTGCTCGTCTGGGTCGATAAGCGCGATGTCCGCAGGTGCTCCTACGCTCAGCGTTCCGGCGTTAATTCCGAGGATTTTCGAGGGATTAACGCTCATTTTTTCTATCAGCTCGCTAAATGTCAGCAAGCCTGTTTTTACAAGATAAGTAATGCCGACAGCCAGCGAGGTTTCCATTCCGATTGAGCCGTTCGGGGCTTTTTCGAAATCCGATTTTTCCTCCGGCGTATGGGGCGCGTGGTCGGTCGCGATCGCGTCGAGCGTGCCGTCGCGCAAGCCCTCGATGATTGCCTTTACGTCCCCGGCGGTTCTCAGCGGAGGGTTCATTCTGTAGTCCGCGTCGCGCTTTAACAGCTCGTTTTCGGTTAATGAAAAGTAGTGCGGCGCGGTCTCGGCTGTCACCTGAACTCCGCGTTTTTTCGCGTCGCGGACAAGCGCGACGCTCGTCTTGGTGCTGACATGGCAGATGTGAACCGGCACGTTCTCCGCCGCGGCAAGCGCGATTTCACGCGCTGTTCCGCAGTCCTCTGCCGCCGCCGGGATTCCCTTGATTCCGAGCTTTTCTGAGATTTCTCCGTCATTCATCTTGCCGCCGCTTGCGATAAACAAGTCCTCGCAGTGGGCGACAACCCTCATTCCCAGCTTCGGTGCTCTCTGCATTGCCTCGCGCAGAAATTCGGTGTTCTCAACGGGTCTGCCGTCGTCGCTGAGCGCGATTGCGCCTGCGGCTCTGAGGGCTTCGAGGTCGGTTTTTTCCTCGCTTTTGAGCCCCTTTGTAACGCTCGCGGCTACGTAAACGCGCGCGTCAGCCGAGCCTGCTTTATCAATAATATATTTTACCGTTTCGGGGGTATCGGTTGTGGGGTTTGTGTTCGGCATCGCGAGCAGGCTTGTAACTCCGCCTGCCGCCGCCGCCTTACAGCCTGTGATTATATCTTCCTTTTCTGTCTGTCCCGGGTCGCGGAGGTGCACGTGCATATCCACAAGCCCCGGTACGGCGCAAAGTCCCTCGGCATTAATAACCTCGCCGCTTGTAGTGAGGTTTTCGCCTGTTTCGGCGATTACGCCGTCGATGATTTTTATGTCGCAAACGCCGCAGAGGTTATCCGCCGGGGATACGACCTTGGCGTTTTTAATTAAAATTTCTGACATTTACTCCTCCTATCTTCTGCGCGGAGGGGTTCCTCTGCGGTTTTGAGAGCCGGACGGTCTGCGCTGAGAATTAGGTCTGCGCTGTCCGCTGCTTGGTCTGCGCTGCGGAGGCTTGCGGTCGGTGCGCTTGTGAACCTGTACAAGTCCGCCGTTTTCCGCCTGCAAACGCTGCCTTTCTGCGCGTTCACGCGCGCGGCGTTTGCGGTCCTCCTCGTACTGCTGACGTTTTTTAAGTGCCTGTTTGCGCTTGATTTCGCGCCTTACGTTGGTGATGAAGTAGCCGCAGTGAACAAAGAAGCTCTTAATTCCGCCTGCGATCGACTTGACAACGCCTTTAAATTTTTCGCCTTTCTTCGGAGGCTCCTTTTCAACCTCGTCCGCACGGCGTTCCATTTCGCCGATTACGTCGTACTCCTCGGCGTTTTGGATATCCTTGCTGCTGATTACGCCGATAACCCTCTTGGGGGCTTCGTCGAAGTAGTCGTTGCTGTCGGCAAACTTAGCGCGCTTTGCCTCTGCCCTTACAAGAACCTCGTCGTTGTTGTACTGCTCGTCCTCGTCCTCCTCGTCGGACTCAAACACCTTGATTGCGTTTTTAATCTCATCCCTGAGGGTGGTGTTTTTATGCTCATCCTCACCGGACTGCTCTTCCTCCGGCTTTACGGGTTCTTCGTCAGCTTCGGGTTTTGATGCTTCGTCCGCTTCCGTTTCGGGGGCGTCAGCGGCTTCAGCCTCTTCCTCAGCTTCTTCCTCAGCTTCTTCCTCAGCCTCTTCCTCAGCCTCTTCCGCGGCTTGTTCCGGCTCTGTTCCGGATTCTTCGGGTTCAGCCAAAACAGGCTTTGCTTCGGTATTTTCAATTACCTCGGGAGATGCTTCGGTTTCTTCGTCCGCGGTTTCTTCCACGGCTTCGGCGGCTTCGTCAGACTGTGAGGGCTCGTCGTCAGCTTCGGGCTGTACCGCCGCGATAACCGCTCCTGCCGCTGCTGATTTTATTCCGTTTGTCTTGCCGGGAAAATCAAACTTTTTTGTTGTGGAGGGAGCTTCCTCCGCCTTTGTCGGCTCGTCCTCAAAGAACTCTGACACTTGGTCGGTTTTACTTAAAGTGTCGTCCTTTGCCCTTTCCTGCTCCTCCTCGGCTTCGGGAAGAGCCTGAGTAAAATTTGGCTTTTCACCGTTTTTACCCTTGTCGTCGCCGAGCAAAGCGTCAATCTCTTCGTCGGAATAACGTCTGCCGGACTTTTCCGCTTCGGCCTTTTTGCGACCGGTGCGGTCAGAATTATCGAGGTCGTAGGACTTATCATCATTATCCGCCTGTGCTGTGTTATCAACAACGTTATCCTCAGCGGAATACCTGCCGCCGCGCTTGGGTTCAGGGCGGTTAGCGGTGTACTTGCCGGCAAGCTCTTCTAAGATTTTATCGTTATTGGACTTTTTCTTGCGGCGTCTCGCAACCCTGACAATGATGATGATAAACACGATAATCAGGATTAAAAGCACGCCCGCGCCGATTAATATGTACGGCATCATGGGGTTTGAAAAATTGAAAAACGAGAACTTTCCGAACTCCGCGCTGTTAACGATTCCGCTGAAAATCTCGTAGTCCTGAGCGGTCACGTTGCCGCCGTTGCGCTGGAGGGTAATGTTGATGCTCTTGCCCTCGTACACGGTGTTCGCCTGGTACGCCTGAATCAGCGAGCCCGACTCGTTAACGCGGATATTGAACTCGAGCCAGACGGCGTTTGAAACAGCCTGATCAACGGTGCAGGCGGTGTACTCGGTCTGGCTGAGGAAGTTTCTTGCAACCTCGCTGAGCTTGTCAGATTCGAGCTGGTTGTAGTTTACGAGCTGAGTGCTCTGGTCGGTGGTCTGAACCGACACGGTGACGGTCAAATCCGAATTGCTGTTCATGCCCTGAAGGTAGATGTTCGACGACTCAAAACGCTGCATCGTTGTGTTGTAGTCGATGCCGAACAGCGAAAAATACTTGTCGTTGGCGTCTGCCGAGCGCGTTACCGCGGTCATGTCCTCGGGCAGGGTAATCTGCATGTTAGAGGCTTCGGGAATAGAGTAGGTCTTTCCTGCCGCAAAGACGTTGAGCACGCCTGCAAGGGTGATTAAAGCGCACAGCAAAACTGCCGAGGCTTTTTTCAGCGATTTTAATTTCATTTCCTTTTCCCCCCGGAAAATAGATTTTTTGGTTTTATACTTGATTTTTGCAATAAAACATACACTAGAATATTATACTAAATTTTCGCGCGAAAAACAAGCGTTTTTTATAATGAAATATGCCGTTATTGCGGTGGAATAGGGGTTGTTTTTTGTGTTTTTTGATTTAAAACGTTTGAATCTAATTTAAAGCCTCCCCCAACGCTTTAGCTTTGGGGGAGGTGGGCAATTCGCTTGCGAATTGGTCGGAGGGGGCGGCGTTTCCTGTATCGCCGCGTTAAAAACCGTCATGGAAAACTCGCGCTTAATCACACGCAGCCCCCTCCGCCGCCTTAGGGCGGCACCTCCCCCGCAAGCGGTGGAGGCTTTAAACTGTATTTTAAGGCTTTATTCAGCAAACAAAAAAATTTCGTAAATCAAAAGTTATGTTCCTGTCCCACGGGCGGACATTTCAGTCCGCCCCTACGGTTGTTAAGGAAAACTCGCGCTATAGGAAGCGTCTGCCACCTCCCCCCATCGCGACGGGGGAGGCTTTAAATTATCAAAAAAACCGGGGAAAACTCCCCGGCTTTTAAAATCCATAAATCTGTTAACCTATCATATTTATTCCTTCTTCAATCGTTACGGGCTCTGCAAGATTGCCGTTTGCGTCCTTTGCCGTAACGGTCAAATAACACCAGCCGCCGGCAATCATATCATACGGTATATATGCGGACGAGTCCTGTGAAAATTCCTTATACAGATATGCTCTGCCGCTGTCGTCGTAGCGAAGCTCCCAATCGGTGTCTTTGTGCAACTTATAATTCTCGAAGTGACTTACATCCCACTCATCAAGACCGGTTATTTCATTTATAGTGTAGCAATAGGTGTAAGGCATCGCTCCGCCCTGCGCCTGTACATCCCATT
>CAMNHG010000129.1 GCA_946539105.1 uncultured Clostridia bacterium
TCCGCATAAAACGAGCTGAATTTTAGACATCAGCCAACTTACACCGTCTCCGCCATAACAAAGAAAACGTCCATACGGGCGTTTTCTTTTTATATTATTTATTTATCAACTTCAGCTTTTCTTCCCTTGTCAGCTTTTTAATATGATATTCACGGCTCATTGCTTCCTGTTTGGTTTCGAATTGTTCGTAATAGACGAGCTCAACCGGGCGACGGGTGCGTGTGTATTTTGAAGCGGTGCCGCTGTTATGCGCGGCAAGACGCTTTTCGAGATTATTAGTCCAGCCGCAGTAAAGCGAGCCGTCGGAGCATTTAAGGATATAGGTGTAGTTATTGCCCACTTACTTCGCCCCCGTTTATAACGGAATCCTTCGGCAGCTCTTTGAAAAATTTAACCGCTAAAATTGCCGAAGGAATAATCGCAAGCGTAACCGCGAGCGGCTGAGCCTCCTGGATTCCGCTCAGTCCGCGGACGTTAGACAGAATCAGAAGCAACGGAATAAAGAAAAGCCCGTTCCTTAAAATTGACAACAAAGACGCTCCTAATTTTTTGCCTACGCTTTGAAGTGCCATCTCGGTTATCATACAAAACGGCAGGAACAGCTGAGCGATTCCCTGCAGTACAAGCGCGCGGCTGCCGATTTCTACAACTGTATTATCATCACGGAACAGCCTGATTATATCGCCCGGGAAAATCAGCAAACCAACAGACATAACTATAACGATAATTTCAGCCAGCAAAACCGAGAAGAAAAACGCGGATTTAAGCCTTTTGTACTTTTTCGCGCCGTAGTTAAAGCCGCATACAGGCTGGAACCCCTGCCCTACTCCGAGCGCGAATGAGAAGGTAAAGAAAATTACACGCGAAACTATACTCATAGCCGCAACCGCGGCGTCACCGTAAACAGCCGCACAGTTATTCAGAACTACCGTGCTGAGTGAATTAAGCCCCTGTCTGAGCAGACTGGGAAGTCCCGTGCCCAAAATATCGGGCAGACTTTTAGGCAAAATCAATTTTAACGAAAGTCTGCACTGAGTTTTGCGGAGCAAAAACATAGAAAGTAAAACAAAAAAACCGATTATTTGCGATATACAGGTTGACAGTCCCGCCCCGGCAATTCCCATATTTAAGCCGAACATCAACACCGGGTCGCCTGCTATATTAAGAACAGCACCGGTGATTAAGCCGATCATTCCCAGCGTAGCCTTGCCCTCGTAACGAAGCAGATTGTTCATAGTAAAGCTGGCGGTAATGAACGGAGCGGCTACCAAAATATAGCTGATATACGTTTGAGCATAGGGCAAAATCGTGTCGGTACTGCCGAGCAGCATTACCAGCGGCTTTAAGAAAAAAGCACTGCAAACCGCAACTGCCGCGCCGAATATAAATGAGAAGAAAAATCCTGTTGAAGCTATTTTTGAAGCCTGCTCATTATTCTTCGCGCCCAAAAGCCTTGAAATAAGACTACCCGAGCCGTTACCGAGCATAAATCCTATCGCCTGCAAAACAGCCATAAAGCCAAAAACAATACCGACGGCACCGCTTGCTGAGTTACCCAGCTGACCGACAAACGCAGTGTCTGCCAAATTGTAGATGTTTGTTACCATCATACTTATAATCGCCGGAATTGACAGCTGTATAATCAGCTTAGACACAGGGGTTTTTGTCATTTTATCAAATTGTGACATACTTTTTGTTTTCATAATTATCACGCTTAATTAAATACAGACAAGAGCCTCCGTTTAACAGGAGGCTCAAAATTCCATAATAGAATTATTGTATGTTAAGATAATCGGCAAAACCGGTGATGTTGAAAATCTCCATTACTTTTTTATTAACATTTTTCAAAACAAGACCGTTTTTATCCTCGAGCAAATCGTTGGCGTTCAAAATCGCTCTCAGTGCTGCCGAGCTAACATACTCAACACCGGCCATATCGAGCGTTAAGGAGTCGTTTTTCGCTCCGAGCTCGTTTATTTTGCTCTCAAATTCCGCCACTGTTACGTGATCGATTTTTCCCTCGGGAGCAATTACAGGTGCTCCGTTTTCTTCATAAACGTTGATTGTCATTGTGTATTCTCCTTTGTATCTTTTTCTTTCAGCAAGTTGCTGAGGATTTTATTGCCGACTTCATTGAACTCCTCGTTTCGCATAAACATTTGTATTCCGAGGAGCTGTTCTCTTGTATAGGATTTTTTTATATAATCAATAAATTCCTTTGGACTTAACTCTTTACGTTTTTCTGCGTCTGTTTGATTTTTTCCGCGTAAAGTCCAGAAAAACATATTAGTCCAGTTTGCACAGTCCTTACCAAACTGTTCTTCAAATTCCGTCTTTGCCTGTTTACTGCCGTTCAGCAGCTCGTTATGAGTTTTACTTCTGGCGTAAAAATCGCTTAAATCCTGCTTTTCGTCATAAACACAGCCCTTTTCCGTACGCAAAATACGGTGCGGCTTTGCACTAAAGCTGCCGTCGGTAATATCAATCTCCAGAACCAAGCCCTCCGCCAAAAGCGGTGTTACATCATTGCGGAAATGGAAGCAGAAATTACCCTGTCCGTACAGAAAATACGAATTTTTGTAGTTCTCCTCCTCGCCTACGGCGTGCGTGTGCTGAGAAATAACAACATCCGCGCCGTTGTCAGCCATACGGTGAAAGCGATTACGCATTTTTTCGCTGTTGTAATGCGTGCCCTCAATGCCTCCGTGATAAAAAACTATCAGAAAATCGCTCTGCTCTTTTAGCTGTTTAATCTCTTGGCACACTCTGTACTCGTCGTAGAGATTCACGCCGGGATAATCCTCACGCGGAGCGTTCTCAAACTGTTCGGTAACATTATATAGAACTATTTTTCTTCCGCTGTCGTTAATTTCTGCATAGCTTTTTACCGATGATGAATTATCGCCCCAGCCGAAATAACCAATGTTGTTATCGGAAAGCGTTTTGCAGGTATCAATATAACCGTCTCTGCCGTAGTCCATAGAATGGGTATTGCCGAGAGTCGCGTAATCAATACCGAGCTTTTTTATCGCGTTAACAGTGTCTGTCGGTGCTTTTATGTTAGGACCGATTTTTTCGATCGGATTGTCACTGTCTGTAAAGCAGCCCTCAAGGTTACACACACGGTAATCGGCAGAATCAAACAGCGAGCATAGCTTTTCGCCGAAAAGTGACTTTGTATCCCCTGCCCTAAACAGGTCATAGTTGCAAGACATCGGTAACAAATCTCCGGCTATAATAATTTTAGTATTCTTCATATTCCTCCTTAAAAATCCATTTCCAAAGTAAGGACATTGTGACCGTCATAATAAGCGTAAGCGGTATCGCTCATCAGCTTTTTAACGATGAAAATGCCCAAGCCTCCGGGACTGCGTTCGGAAAGCGGCAGAGTGATATCGGGATCCTGAACAAGAAGCGGGTTGAACGGCTTGCCCTTGTCCTTGAAAACTATCGTCATTCTGCGGTCGCGGCACTTGGTTAAAACTTCAAGCTCGCCGCCGTTTTCGTAGGCGTAGGATTCAATATTAGCGAGAATTTCGGATGTTGCGATAGAAACCTTACCGACAGTCTGACCGTCGCAGCCGGCATCGGTACAGCGTTCGCAAATATAATCCGTAACGCTGTCAAAGGTTTCTTTTGTAAGGAAAAAGGTTTTGCTTTCCGGCGGCGTAACCTTAAAGAAATCCTTAAATGACAGTGCAAGAATTGTTACGTCGTCTTGGTGCTCCTCGCCGTTTTCAAACTCTTTTACAGCCTTGCGCAGCGAAATAACCATTTCCTTTTGATTTTGTTCTTTATTATTGCCGATAACTTCAAGCAATCTGTCGTCCCCGAAAAAGCTGCCGTCAGGCGACTGCGCTTCGGTAACGCCGTCGGTATAAAGCACCAGTTTATCTCCCGGGTTTAGCTTAGTGCGGTTATCCATATACCTTACGAGCTTTTTTCTGCCGAGGACAAAGTTGGGTTTTTCGCACAAAAACTCGGTTTTACCGTCCTTGCGGATAATTACGGGGTAATTATGTCCCGCGTTTGAAAACGACAGAACGCCTGTTGTAAGGTCAATAAACCCAAGCCAGCTTGTTACAAAAAACTTTTCGGGGTTTGATTGCTGCAAGTAACGGTTTGTATGCTCAAATACCTTATCGGTAAAATAATGCGCCTGAGCATAAACCTTAATAAGCGTTTTGGCAAGCGTCATAAACATTGCCGCCGCCATTCCGTGTCCTGATACGTCGCCGATTACAATCGCCAAATGCGTTTCATCAATCAGAAAATAATCGTAAAAATCTCCGCCTACCTCGGTTGCCGTAGTCATATCGGCATAAACTCCGTAGGATTCGTTGTCGGGAAAATTCTTAGACAAAATACCCTCTTGAATATTGCGCGCCACATTAAGCTCCGCCTCGTTAGAGAGGTTTTTGTTCATCAGCTCGCCCTGCTTGA
>CAMNHG010000130.1 GCA_946539105.1 uncultured Clostridia bacterium
GGGAGCGTTGCAACCGTGAACAGCACCGAAGCCGAAAAAAGGATAATTCCGATGTACAGCATAACCGTACCGACCTTTGCGTAAAAGATAAGACCGATGATGATGAATATCCAGCTCAGCGACGAACCTAAACGCGCCGCAGGGAGAATCGCGCTCCTGAGCTTGTTCGGAAAATAGTTTTGAGCGTGTTGAACCGCGTGGCCCGCCTCGTGAGCGGCTACTCCGACAGCCGCTACGGAAGCGGAGTTATAAACCGTGTCGGAAAGGCGGATTACGTTTGAGCGCGGATCAAAGTGGTCAGTCAGCGAGCCTGAGACGTGCTCAATCCGCACGCCTGTAACGCCGTTTTGCCTGAGCACATATTCAGCCGCCTGCGCGCCTGTCATATTGCGCGAATTGCGGACTGCGGAATACTTTGAAAACGTCGATTTGACCGCGATTTGGCAGACAAGCGACAAAATAATGCACGGTACAATAAAAATTAGGTATGTGTAGTCAAATCCGTAAAAAATCATAATTTATCTCCGATGTTCAGTTTATGACCGGCAAGGAACGCCTGCGCAGTCATACGTTTTTTGCCCTGAGGCTGAATTTCGATAAGCTCTACCGATTTATCGCCGCACGCAACTACAAACGGTTTAAGGCTGAGGATTGTTCCCGGCTCGCCTTTCATTTCGGAAACGCGAGTAGAGTAAACCTTAACGGTCTTGCCTGCGATTTCGGTTACAGCGACAGGCCAGGGGTTGAGCCCTCTTACCTTATTGTGCACTTCATTTGCCGGCTTATTAAAATCAATCGGGCAAAGCTCTTTGGTTATTTTTGAAGTGTGGGTCGCAAGGCTTTCATCCTGTTTTTGCGGAGTGATTTCACCCTTTTCGAGCTTGTCGAGGGTTTTGACAATCAGCTCTCCGCCAAGGACAGCAAGCCTGTCAAACAGTTCTCCGGCGGTTTCGTTCTCGCCGATTTTGGTCTCGGCTTTCAGCAGAATATCGCCTGTGTCGAGCCCTACGTCCATAAGCATTGTGGTAACTCCCGTGACCTTTTCGCCGTCGAGCACGCTCTGCTGAATCGGCGCGGCTCCGCGGTACTTAGGAAGCAGAGAACCGTGGATATTAACACAGCCGAGCTTAGGCAAATCGAGCACTGCTTTTGGAAGAATCTGTCCGTAAGCGGCAACGACGATAACGTCGGGATTTAGTTCTTTTAACGAATTATACGCTTCCTCCGACCTCATAGAAGCAGGCTGAAAAACAGGGATTCCGAGCTTTTCGGCGCAAACCTTAACGTCGGGCGGAGTCATAACCATCTTTCTGCCCTTGGGCTTGTCCGGCTGGGTAAAGACGGCGGCTACGGTATAATCCGGGTTTTGCG
Source organism: uncultured Clostridia bacterium (assembly GCA_946539105.1). GTDB lineage: Bacteria > Bacillota > Clostridia > Oscillospirales > Acutalibacteraceae > Ruminococcoides. The sequence goes on from CAMNHG010000130.1 coordinate 1,372, forward strand.
CGAGCTTTTCAAGCGCGGGCACGGCAAAGTCGGGCGTACCCATATAAACTATTCTCATTTGTTCTGACTTTCCATTTCTTCAATCTCGGCGGCGGATAGCATTCTTTCGACAACGTCCTTGAACACAACGCCGTTGAGGTGGTCGATTTCGTGACAAAACGCGCGGGCGAGGAGCTCTCTGCCCTCGATTTCAAACTCGTCGCCGTTTCTGTCCTGCGCCCTTACCTTAACATAGTTCGGGCGTTTGGCAAGTCCCCACTCTCCGGGGAACGACAGACAGCCCTCAAGTCCTTCCTGCTCGCCGCTGTAGGCGATAATCTCGGGATTTACGAGCTCGATTACGCCCTCGCCGACGTCGATTACGACAACGCGCCTTAACATTCCTACCTGCGGAGCGGCAAGTCCTACGCCGTTCGCAAGGTGCATGGTCTCTGCCATATCCTCGAGCAATACAGCGAGCTTTCTGTCGAATTTTTCAACCGGGCGGCACTTCTTTTTAAGAATCGGGTCGCCGTCCTTAACAATATTTCTGATAGCCATTTTTACATCTTCCTAACATACAAGCGCGTTCATATCCGCGTAGGCGGTAACGTCGGAGTACTCGCGGTTTGTGCCGAAGCTTATCAGCACACGCGATAAAAACTCTCTGAACGCGCGGTTATTTTTGCACTTTATAATTAGCTTATATCTGTATTTATTGCTGACCTTTACAACCAACGCCGGCGACGGTCCGAGCACGCGGATAGGCAGCTTGGGATATTCGCGCTTTGCAAGCCCGGCAAATTCACTTAAAAAGTGCTTTGCGGCGTTTAAGGTTTTATTTTGGTCGGTGCCGACAAAACCAATCAGGCAGATGTCGGCAAAAGGCGGATAGAGCATGCCCTCGCGGATTTTGATTTCGGTATCGAAAAACGCGTCGTAGTCCTGCTTTGCCGCCATTGAAATTATTAAATTATCGGGTGTGTAGGACTGAATAACAGCCATACCCTCGCGCTCTCCCCTGCCGCTTCTGCCAACAACCTGTGTAAGCAGTGAAAACGCGCGCTCGTAACTGCGGTAATCGTCAGCGTACAAGGCGTGGTCAGTGTTCAGCACGCCGACAAGCGTTACATTGGGAAAGTCAAGCCCCTTAGCCACCATTTGAGTGCCGACTAAAATGTCGTACTCGCCGTTTGAAAAGGCAGATATCATCTTTTCATAAGCCGATTTTGACGAAGCCGCGTCGGTGTCCATTCGCAAAATCCGCGCCTCGGGAAAAAGCTCGGCAATGTCCTTTTCAGCCTTTTGAGTGCCTGTTCCGCCGAGCCTTAATGAATGGCTGTGACAGGTTGCGCACTCGCCTGTAAACGGCACCGAATAACCGCAGTAGTGGCACATAAGGCGGTTATTCCGGCTGTGGTATGTAAGTGAAATTGAGCAGTTCGGGCAGGTCATAGCGTCTCCGCACTTGGTGCAGGTGACAAACGAATTGTGTCCCCTGCGGTTTAGCAGAAGAATACTCTGATTGCCGTGCTCAAGGTTATATTCGATATTTTGCAGAAGCACGTCGGAAAAGCCCGTGGCGTTCCCGCTTTGAAGCTCGGCGTTCATATCCGCCGTTACGACCCGGGGAAGAACTGCCGTGCCGTAACGCTTTGTAAGCGTATTCAGCGAATATCTGCCGGACTTTGCGTAGTAAAAGCTCTCGACGCTCGGAGTAGCGGAGCTCAACACAAGCAGTCCGCCACTCTGCGCGCATCTGTACATCGCGATTTCACGCGCGTGATAACGCGGAGAATTTTCGGATTTATAGCTGTACTCCTGCTCCTCGTCCATAATAATCAGCCCGACCTTGTCAAAAGGCGCGAAAACCGCGCTGCGCGTGCCGATTACTATTTTTGCCAAGCCCTTTTTTACGCGCTTGTATTCGTCAAGCCTTTCGCCCAGCGACAGCGCGCTGTGGAAAACCGCGATTTTATCCCCGAAACGCCTTGAAAAGAGCGACACAAACTGCGGTGTAAGCGAAATTTCGGGCACCATTACTATAATGCCCTCTGAGCGGTCGATTACACGCTCAATCAGCTTGATAAAAACGCTTGTTTTTCCCGAGCCTGTTACACCGTAGAGCAGACTTACATGCGGTTTTTCGTCAACATATTCGCCGTAAAGATTGTCGCAGGCTCTCTGCTGTTCCGCTGAAAGCTCGATTTCAGGCGCGGATTCGTCAGCCTTTCGGTTGTCGATTCTGAAAACTTCCTCGTCATAAAAATAGATTAGCCCCTTTTTTTGGAGCGCGTCGATTACGGAAGAGGTTACACCTGTAAAATAACGGATTTCCTTAACGGATACTCCTCCGGACAGCTTAATCAGCTCGTAAACCTCGCTTTGCTTTGGCGTTAGCTTAAACGCTGTCGGGTCGGCGTTCGGGTTAACGGCGGTCATCTTCATAACCGCGTCGTTTATTTTGCGAAACGCCTCGTCCGACTTATAGAGCAAACCCATTGACACCAGCTTATCAGGCAACGAGCTGTCCGCAAGACCGAAGTCGTCGAGGATTTTATCACACTTTACGGACTTCTTTTTTTGAAGAAGGTAGTTATAAAGCCTTTGCTCCTCATCGCTTAGCTCAAAGCCTTCATCGGACTGTTTAACTCCGTAAACCGTGGTCAGCCTGTAGTTTACGCCTGCCGGGAGCATAGTTTTTACCGCCTCATACAGTGTGCAAAAGTAGTGCTCCTTCATAAAACGCGCGGTTTTGAGCAGTTCTTCGCTCAGCACAGGCTCGCTGTCGAGCACGGTGATAACACTTTTATATGAGCTTATATCCTCGATGCTGTCAGAGCTTACAACCTCTGTAATTATTCCCTGACGCTTGCGGTTGCCCCTTCCGAACGGCACAAGAACGCGTTTGCCGGGTGCGCAGTCCGGTTTAAGGGCTTCGGGAATTAAATAGCAAAACTCCTTGTCAAAGCTGTAGGCGGTATTTTCAATCGCGATTTTCGCAATTAAAGGAATGCCGTTATCAGCCGAGTTCATTTTCGTCGGGTTCAAGGATGTTTAAGTCGTGGTTTTTAATCTCTTCAAT
>CAMNHG010000131.1 GCA_946539105.1 uncultured Clostridia bacterium
TAAATCAGCTCTCAAATTCCTTTTCGAATTTAACAAGCAATTCGTCGATTTTCTCCCTTGTCGCAAGTCCGCTGAGGAAGGCTGTCGCGTTGCCGCAAACGCTTCCGAGCTTAAGCGCGTAGGGATAGCTGTGCTCCTTTTCGTAGCCTGCCACAAATCCTGCCACCATCGAGTCGCCCGAGCCTACGGTGTTAATAACCTTTTCCTTCAAAACGCCCGCCTTGTGCTTGCCGCCGTTTTCGTCAATCAGCATTGCGCCTTCGCCGCCGAGAGATATAAGCACGTTTCTCGCGCCCATATTTTGCAGCTCCTTGGCGTATTTTTCGATGTCGTCCTCGGTTTTGACCTCGGTGCCGAAAATTTCGGAAAGCTCCTGACGGTTGGGCTTAATCAGGAAGGGCTTGTATTTGAGTGAGTTCACAAGCAGCTGCTTTGTCGCGTCAACCACAATCTTTACGTCCTTGCGGCTGATTCTCTCGAGCATACGCTCATAAACGTCGTCGGGCATTGTGTTGGGAATGCTTCCGGCGATTACAAGGGTGTCGCCGTTTGCGATTCTGTCGATTTTTTGGAGCAGTCTTTCAAGCTCCGAATCGTCAATATGAGGTCCCTGGCAGTTGATTTCGGTCTCCTCGCCCGCCTTAATTTTGATGTTTATTCGCGAGATTCCGTGCTTGAGCTTGATGAAGTCCGTAATTATACGGTCGTTTCTGATGCCTTTTTCAATAGCCTCTCCGGTAAAGCCTGCCACAAAGCCGTAGGCTGTGCTGTCGAGCCCGAGCTCGGCCAGCACGCAGGAAACGTTGATTCCCTTGCCGCCGAAGTAGTACTCCTCGCTTGTGGTGCGGTTTGTAATTCCGTTTGTCAGCTTGTCAAGCCGTACAACGTAATCTATAGAAGGGTTGAGTGTTACTGTAAAAATCAAAGCATGACCTCCTTTATGACTGTTTCATTTTTAAATAAGCTGTCGGTCACCTTGTCGGTGACGATACAGCATTTTCTGAGTGGTGAAAAGGACACGGGAAAGACGCGTCTGAACTTGGTGTGGTCCGCCATTACAAAAGCCATATAGCTTTTTTCGATCGCCGTCTCCTTCATTTTTGCCTCGTCAATGTCCGGCGTGGTAAAGCCTGCCTCAATGTCGATTCCGTTTGTGCCGATAAACGACTTTGAAAAATTGAGATCCTTTAGGTTTGAAATACCCTCCGAGCCTATAACCGCCTCGGTTACGGGCTTGACCTTGCCGCCGACAATGTAGGCGTTAAGTCCGCGCTTTATAAGCTTTCGGGCGTGATATATACCGTTTGTCACGTAAACCGCCTTGCTGGTTTCGGGAATATAGTCAATCAGCCGCGAGGTGGTTGTGCCGGCGTCGATGTAGACAAAATCCGTGTCGTTAATAAGAGTCGCGCAGTAACGGGCAATTTCGGTTTTTTCCTCCCTCATCAGGGTTTCCTTCAGGGTTATGTCGTCCTCAATAACGCTGATGGTCTGCTTGATAGAGGTTGCTCCGCCGAAAACCTTTTTGAGCTTTCCGAGCCGGTCAAGCGCGGTTAAATCGCGCCTTATTGTGGACTCCGAGGTGTCAAGGAGCTGCGAAAGCTCCGATACCGTGACTGCGTGCTTTTCGTTAATTATGCTTAAAATTGAATGATATCTTTCTTGAGTGAGCAATTTTGGTCACCTCTTAATCATATTATAGCACTAAAATGAGCAAAGTCAAGCATATTTGTTGATATTTAATCAAATTTTTTTCAAATTTGTGCAAATATATTATGTAAATTGCGAATTTACATCTTGTCAATATTTTGGTACAATATAATTGCAAAAACAAAACGCAGCAACCAAAAAAATTTTTAAGGAGGTTTTAGTAATGTCTGACAAAATCAAGATTGTTATCTCAGATGAGCAAAAGTCGGTAAAAGTGCCGAAGGGCATAAGGATGATTGTCAGGCGCAGCTGCTTAGCGGCACTGCAGATGGAAAACATCGGCGGTCCGTGCGTAATTAACGTAACCTTTACGGATAACGCGAAAATCAAAGAACTAAAACAAAAGCGCACGGGAAAGGGCGTTGAAGCAGGCGCAGTGTGGATGCCGGAGTCCGGCGGCGAAGCGATGGGTACAATTTATATTTCTATGGAAAAGGCACAGGAGCTGGCTGAGTTTTACGATTGTTCGCTGCAAAAGGAGATTTGTTACCTTACCGTTCACGAGGCTTTGCATATGATAGAAAGCCAAAAGCACAGTCAGAACAGCGAGCTGAAAATTCAGGAGAAAAAGGAAACCGTTATGTACCAGCTCGGCTTACCCCTAAGCGCGGGGTACGCGTTAAGCAATACCTGATTTGCTGTTTTTGATTAAACCGAATGTATTAACCGTTCCGTGTTTGCGGAGCGGTTTTTGCTTTATTTATATTGATATTCACGCGGCTTTGTGATATATTAAGCATAGACGAAGCATATACGAAAGGAAGTGGCTTTATGGAAGAACAACTGTATTATAAGGACGCCTTAAAGCTTGCGCAAAAGGACTACCGCGCCTGCGTTTGGGAGGGAAAATCTCCCTGCCTGCCTGTGCTCGACGACTTTGTTTCAGCGAGCAATGCCGCCAACGCTGTCGACCTCGGAATTGTCCAAATTCCGTCAGAGCTGATTGTCGGTACTAAGACAAGAGGCAGAACAAACGCCTTCAGCTCTAATTTTATGCCGATTTTGGAGGATGGCACAGAGTTTGCCGACAAGTGGAAACGCCTTTGTGAAGCCCACCTTACCGAGGGTATCCGCGACCCGATTAAGGCGTATGAATATATGAACCGCTTTTATGTTGAGGAGGGCAACAAGCGCGTAAGCGTGCTCAAGTTTTTTGACGCGCTCACCATTCCCGGCCACGTAATCAGAATTATGCCAGAGGGCAGCGGAGACGACGTTGACCTGTACAACGAGTTTGTCGAGTTTTACAAGTACAGCAAAATCAATTTTATAGAGTTTACAAAAAAGGGAAGCTACGCTTTGCTTCAAAAGGCTCTCGGCAAGGAGCCCGGCGAGGAGTGGACAGATGATGAGCAAAGCAAATTTGCCGGAACATACCACTATTTTAAAAAGGCTTATCTTGCCAGCGGCGGTGACAAGCTGCAATCGACCGTCGGCGACGCGATGCTCAGCTATATTATGGTTTACGGCTACCCTGAGCTTTCCACCACCGATACCGCCGACATCAAAAAGAACCTCAGCAAAATGTGGGAGGAGGTTGCGCTGCATGAGGACGACGAGCCGATTGAGCTCAGCTCCGAGCCTTCCGAGGAGCCCAAGCAGAGCGTGTTAACGCGAGTGCTTTCGGCGGCTGCTCCGAAGCGGATGAAGGTTGCCTTTATCCACGACGGTTCTCCCGAAAAATCAGGCTGGGTTCACGACCACGAAAAGGGCAGAAACTACGTGCAGCGCGTATTCGACGATAAAATCGAGACCGTGGCATACAACAACGCCATGAACAGCGCGCTTGACAATCACCCCGACGAGGTGATTAAGCAGGCGATTGATGACGGCGCGAAGATTATTTTTACAACCTCACCCAGACTTACTCAGGCAAGCCTCAGGGCGGCGGTTGATAACCCCGACATTATTGTATTCAACTGCTCGCTGAATAAGTCCCACCGATATATACGCTCATACTATACCAGAATGTATGAGGCAAAATTTATTCTGGGTGCTATCGCCGCATCACTGTCTGAAAACGGCGAGCTCGGCTATGTCTGCGACTACCCGATTTACGGTCAAATTGCCGGAATCAACGCCTTCGCGCTGGGTGCGCAAATGGCAAATCCAAGGGCGAAGGTTTATCTTGAATGGTCCGCCGTATGCGGAGCAAAGGCTGCCGCGCAAAAGCTGATTGACAAGGGCATTCACTACATTTCCTCGCAGGACACCGCGCGCTTCCGCGAGGATGACCGCGACAGCTTCGGACTTTCATACATCAACGGCGACGATATGGTTCTGCTTGCCAACCCCGTTTGGAAGTGGGGCGTTTATTACGAGGAGATTTTACGCCGAGTATTCAACAAAACCATGCAGGCGGAGTATGAAAAAAGCAACAAGGCACTCAACTACTACTGGGGAATGTCCGCCGGCGTCGTGGATATCGGCTACTCACCCACGCTCACGCGTGCCTCAAAACGCTTTGCCGATTTCTTAAAGGAGAGTATCTCCCACAATGTTTGCACGCCGTTTTTAACCCCGATTTACACCCAGAGCGGCGACGTTATAGGCAAGGACGAAAAGTCGCTCAGCCTTGACCGGATTATAAATATGGACTATTTGGTTGAGAACGTTATCGGAAGTATTCCGCAGTACGAACAGCTCAGCCCGATGGGTAAGGCGACCGTTGACACCGCCGGCGTTGAAAAGGCTCAGAGCAC
>CAMNHG010000132.1 GCA_946539105.1 uncultured Clostridia bacterium
ACGTAAATCGGGGAAAAGTTTTTATCCTTAATTTGCTTTTTTAAATCTGATTCGGATATTTTGGACATAGTATTCCTCTTTAGATTCAGTAATGTAGGGGCGTGCAATGCACGCCCGCGGGTAACAACAATGTTTGCCTGAATCCAGCGGGCGAGCAATGCTCGCCCCTACACATAAAATATTTATTCTTTAACAAATACCGGCAAAGGCTCGAGGTAGATAATATCGTCTCTGTCCTTAGCCGCGCCCTCAGCAAGCACAGCAGCCTTTCCGACTACTTCGGCATCGCACTCCTTCATAAGCTCCTCTAAAGCTCTGAGGCTTTCGCCGGTCGAGATTACGTCGTCAACGATAAGAACCTTTTTGCCCTTTAGGAACTCAACGTCATCCTCGCCGAGATACAAGGTCTGCACCTTTGCGGTGGTGATTGACTTAACGGTAACATGAGCGCAGTTGCGCATATAAACCTTTACGCTCTTGCGCGCGATTACGTACTGACGGCAGCCCTGACGCGCCATCTCGTAGCAAAGCGGAATGCCCTTTGCCTCGGCAGAAACTACAACGTCGTGCTCAGGGCAGAGTTTAAGGAGCTCAGCTGCTGCCTTTTCGGTAACCTCAACGTCGCCGAACATAATAAACGCGGCAATGTCGGTTTTCTCGTCAACAGGGAACTTTACCAAGTCGCGCTCTACACCGGCGATTGTAATTTTATATGTTTCGTGCTTTTTTTTAGCGTTCACTTCAAGTTCTGTGCTCATCATTATGCTCCTTTATACCATTCTTCCGCCAAGCTGTGTGCCGCCGAGGATGTGGAAGTGCATATGCTTAACGCTCTGGCAGCCGTGCTCTCCGCAGTTGTTGACGATTCTGTATCCTTTTTCAAGTCCGAGTGATTTTGTAATCTCGGGGATTTTGGTGAAGATGTGCGCGATAACGCCTGCGTTTTCCTCGGTTACGGCGTCGGCACAGCAGATGTGAATTTTAGGAATTACAAGCACGTGTACCGGAGCTTGCGGTTCAAGGTCGTAAAACGCGAGGATTTGATCGTCCTCGTAGACTTTTTTTGACGGAATACTGCCGTCGATGATTTTACAAAAGATGCAGTCGCTCATAGAATACTCTCCTTATTTTGTTTATAAAATTTCCAAAATTATTGTACTACTATTTTTTAGAAAAATCAAGTATAGACGCAATTTAAATACTTGTGCTGATTCACGTTTCGACCCCTCAGCCGCTAACGCGACAGCTCCCCTAAAGTGCTGTCGCACATCAGGGGAGCCTTTAAAATGATTTTATTTTTTTGCCGTGATTTTCTTTTCCTCTCCTCGAATAAGGCGTTTTATGTTGTCCTTATGCTTGATTGTAACGAAAATACCGATTATTAACGCGGCGGCTGTGGAGAAGATTACGTACCACAGGTTATTTCCGTTGTAATCGAAGAAAAACGTCATAATAAACGTATAGGGACCGTACATAATCGCGCTTATAATGCTGCCAAGCGAGATTATTTTCGAAATCAGGAACACTATAAGGAAGGTTGCGAGCACCAATAAAAATACTCTCCAGTCCTCGGTGAGCATAAGTGCCGCCGCGGAAACGACGCCCTTGCCGCCCTTAAAGTGGAAGTATAGCGGAAAGGAGTGGCCGACAATACAGAATATTCCTGCAACGTACTTACCTATATTCATAATCTCAACAGGGTTATCGGAGCAGATTGCGGACACGTCATTTGCGACGTAAGTAAAAATCAATCCGCCGATAAGCACCGCCGCAACGCACTTGAGCGCGTCAAGAATCATCGTGATAATCGCCGGAACCTTGCCCACGGCGCGAAGAACGTTAGTAAAGCCTGCGTTGCCGCTGCCTACTGTGCGAATATCGAGCTTGCCCTTTGTCCAGATTTTTGTGATGATAACCGCCGGGTTAATGCTTCCCAAAAGGTAGGCAATAACAGCAGTGAGCAGGTAACACCACCAGTAATTTGCCATATTGAAGAACGGTAATGCCTGCATTACTTATCTCCCCTTTCACGAATTACTATGCGAATAGGAGTGCCGTCGAAGCAGAACGCCTCGCGGATTCGGTTTTCGAGATAACGCTGATATGAGAAGTGGAACAGCTCTGCATCGTTGCAGAAGAACACGAATGTCGGCGGTTTTACGCCTGTTTGCGTCATATAGAAAACCTTTAACCTTCTGCCCTTGTCCGAAGGCGGCTGAACACGCGTTGTTGCCTGAGCCAAAAGGTCGTTGAGCATACCTGTCTTTATGCGCAGGCTTGAGTTCTCGTTAACCGCGACAATCGACTCAAAAAGGCGGTCAAGCCTCTGCCCTGTCTTTGCCGAGATAAACACCTGCGGAGCGTAAGACATAAACGCGAAATCGGCGTCGAGCTTCTTTTGGAACTCGCGCATTGTTTTGTCGTTCTTTTCAACAGCGTCCCACTTGTTGACAGCCAAAATACAGGCTCTGCCTGCCTCATGGGCAAGTCCTGCGACCTTGGTGTCCTGCTCGGTAATGCCCTCGGTGGCGTCAATCATAATAACGCAGACGTCAGCGCGCTCTATAGCCATTTTTGCGCGGAGAATACTGTACTTTTCGATATCGTCGTACACCTTGCTTTTGCGCCTGAGCCCTGCGGTATCGGTAAAGTTGAATTTACCGTAGCTGTTTTCAATAAGGGTGTCGATTGTGTCGCGCGTTGTGCCTGCGATATCGGACACAATACACCGCTCGGAATCGGTGATTTTATTGATAAGCGAGGACTTGCCTGCGTTCGGCTTGCCGATTACGGCTACGTTTATAACGCTGTCGTCCTCGTCGTCGGTATCATCATAGTCGAGATACTCAAATACCTTGTCGAGCATATCGCCCGTGCCGTGGCCGTGAACAGCCGAGACCTGATACGGCTCACCCAGACCGAGGTTGTAGAACTCGTAAAAATCCATCGACGGTTCGCCGACGGTGTCGCACTTGTTAACGCAAAGGACTATCGGCTTGCCCGACTTTTGGAGCATTTGCGCAACGTCCATATCTGTTGCCACAAGTCCGCTTTTGAGGTCTGTCACCAGAATAATAACGCTTGCGGTGTCGATTGCGAGCTGAGCCTGACGGCGCATTTGAGATAAAATAACGTCGTCGCTTTTAGGCTCGATACCGCCTGTGTCAACCACCATAGCCTTTTTGCCGCACCACTCGGTTTCGCCGTAGATTCTGTCGCGCGTTACGCCGGGCGTGTCGTCAACGATTGACACTCGCTTGCCTATTAACTTGTTAAATAATGTGGACTTGCCGACATTCGGTCTGCCCACAATAGCAATTACGGGTTTGTTCATAGTTTTACTCCGTTTTAGAGTTAAGAGTTTAGTGTTTAGAGTTTAGATAATGGTCGCTTCGCTCCGATTTTAACCAATGTAAAGGCGTTTTAAAATTCATTTAAACAAAAATAATTAAACTCTGAACTCTAATCTCTAAACTCTATCATATAGATTAAAAGGGCAACAGAATATAATCCTGTCGCCCGTTTGATCGTCTTAAGAAATTATGCTTCTTTCTTTTCGATTTCGACTACCTGTCTGCCCTTATACATACCGCAGTTTGTGCATGCCTTGTGCGCAGCTGTGAGCTCGCCGCAGTTGGGACAAGTTGTAAGTGTGGGCGCGTCGAGCTTCCAAACTGTTGAACGTCTTGAGCTCTTTCTTGCGTGTGATGTTTTTCTTGTAGGTACTGCCATTACATAGACCTCCTTATATCCTTATTCTTCCATAAGCTGTTTTAGTATCTCAAGTCTCGGGTCGATTGATTTTTTATCGCAGCCGCAGTCACCAACGTTTAGGTTTTTACCGCAGTGCTGACATACACCCTTGCAATCCTCTTTGCATAAAAACTTTTGAGGATAACTTAAGATGATGTCCGAAATTACAACTTCGTCAAGCTCGAGAGTAAAATCGGGTGTTTCAATATAGTCGTCGTTGGTCTCGTCAACCAAGGTTTGAACAAGCCTGTGCTCAAAGGTTTTGCTCTGTTCGCCCGTAATCTGCTCGCCGCAACGGTCGCAGGGACGGCTAAAGCCGTAAACACAATTAAGCGACAGTGTAACAAGGCTTGCGCGGTTGTGAGCCTTGGCGGTTATCCGCACCGGAGAAGTGAATGGAAAAGCTCCGTCAACGGAAATATCAGAGATGTCAAGCTCGTAGTCGAGCTGCTTGGTTTCGCCCTCATTAAGAAAGACCGATTTTAAATCAAAAAGCATTTTACACCTCTTAGACCGCATAAACGCATATTAAAACGCTTTATTTATTATACAAAAGGTTAGCGGCTTTGTCAACTAAAAATTTGCAGAAAATAAGCCGAAATTTAAGATAAAAACTGTG
>CAMNHG010000133.1 GCA_946539105.1 uncultured Clostridia bacterium
TACGGCGAGTTTTATCCGCTCGAAAAATTAGGCGGAATTTCCTGCAAGGGCATTACCCTTAAAAGGCGCGACGGCAATCCGCCTCCGCGAATAGCCGAAACTCCCTCCGGAATCCTCAACGCCGTCGGACTTCAAAACCCCGGAGTTGACGCGTTTATTAACGACGACCTTCCGTGGCTGAAAGAGCAGAACACCGTTGTAATCGCGAATATCGCCGGCAACACGGTTGAGGAGTACTGCCAAATGGCTGAAAAGCTCTCGGCTACGGATGTTGATATGATTGAGCTGAATATTTCCTGCCCTAACGTAAAGAGCGGCGGAGTTCAGTTCGGCACAAGCTGTGAATCCGTTGAAAACATCACAAGCGAAGTCAGAAAGCACTGCACAAAGCCGCTTGTGGTTAAGCTCAGCCCGAACGTAACCGATATAGCCTCAATCGCTCAGGCGGCGGAGGCAGGCGGAGCCGACGCGGTTTCGATGATTAACACCTTAACCGGTATGAAAATCGACATCAACTTGCGCCGTCCGATTATCCGCAACAACACAGGCGGACTGAGCGGAGCCGCGGTTTTCCCTGTGGCTGTCAGAATGGTATGGCAGGTTTCAAATGCTGTAAAAATTCCGATAATCGGAATGGGCGGAATTACCACATGGGAGGACGCCGCGGAAATGCTCATAGCCGGTGCTTCGGCACTGCAAATCGGCACGGTGTTGTTTTCCGACCCATACGCCCCGATAAAAATTAACGAGGGGCTTAATAAGTTCCTTGACGACAACGGAATCAAGAGTGTTACGGAGCTCACAGGAACCGTTAAACCCTGGTAAATCCGTTTTATACCCGCAACGCAAATACCCTGTTTCCACGCAAAGAAAGGCAAATACCCATGGACTACAAATACGACATCATCAGCTTTGATAACAAAATACCGGCGACATTAAAAGTTGAAAACATCGATTCAAGGACACGTAAATCAGAACTGCTATGGCACAGAGAACCCGAGCTTGTTTATGTAATATCGGGCAAGGCGGAATGTGTTATTAACGGAGAGGAGCAAACTCTTGGCGAGGGAGAGTTCGTGCTCCTTAACAGCGAGGATGTACACCTTGTCCGCCCGCTCGATAATTCGAGCTGTTCTCTGCTTTTCATGATATTCTCACCGGAGTACATAAAACAGTTCAGAAATACCGTGGACGGATTGCTGTTTGATATCGACTCTTTCAGCGGAATAAGACAGAGCGTAGGAGAGCTGCTTGAAAAAATCGCTGACTCTTACGCCAACAGCAGCCCGTACATTTCTATGCTGCAAATTGCTTATGTTAACCAAATCTACTATCTTTTACTCGAGCACTGCGTTTGCTACAGGCGTATGCCTTCCTCGTCAGGGATTCCGAAAAGGGACTTTTCTTACGCAAAAACGGCGATTTCATATATTAATGAAAATTACAGCCGCGAAATTACGCTCGATGAAATTTCGTCAATAGTCAATCTTTCGCCCTCGTATTTTTCAAAGTACTTTAAAAAGGTTACCCAAACCAGTTTTTCGGAGTATCTTGCCAACCTGAGACTCGAAAAAGCAATCAGAGATATGCTGGACAACGGTACCTCGGTATCTGCGGCGGCACTCAAAAACGGCTTTGCCAACGTCAAGTCGTTTATCACCCAGTGCAAAAAGGTGTACAACTGCACACCGGCTCAGTATAAAAAGAAGATTACTGATAAAAAATCAAAGTAAATCTCAATAATACAATATACATATTGCTATTTCAGCGGCAGCTTAACGGCTGCCGCTTTTCCTTTGTTATGCCGATTGTGTAATAATTGCCGTAAATACCACGTATAAATATTACAACCTTGTAACCAAACGGTTACAAACGGTGGTTTTTTAAATTCTTGCAAATTCACCATAAAAATGCAGGAAAAAACCTAAAAGAGGCGGTGAAAATAATTCTATAAAGAAATAATAGCGGCGTTTATTGTGCGATGTGCACAAAAACAACAAAGGTTTTTAGGTTGACATTACCAAAGACCGGGGCTATAATGTCGAACATCGCATACAGCTTTTGAGGAACAATCCTTCAAAACGGTCTGCGAAAAGGTATTTGTGAAAAGAATTTTGTTACAACAAGACTCAATTCAAAGGAGTGAAAAATATGAACGGTAAAGGTTCTGATTTTAACTTTGTAAAGTCAGCGGGCGCGTTTTTGCTCGCTTCGTTAATTATCCTGGGTTCGGTTCTTACGGTAGCCGCAGCGGCCGCCGCGCCTGCCGAAAAAGCAGACGATCAAAACACCGTATCCCAAAGTACGCTTAGCACCAACACAAAAGAGGAAGGCCTTTTTCATCTTTTCTCGGCGTATGAGGTGAGCGTTAACAACAACGGCGAAACAAAGAAGCTCGTAGTTTTAGGCGGTACAGTTGCCGACGCGTTAAAGCAGGCGGGCATTAAGCTCGGTGAAAATCAAATTTCAGTGCCTCCGGCGTCTGCAAAGATCGAATCCGACACAGATATTGTTGTCTTAAACGCAAAGAAGATTTCGCTTACAGCCGACGGAAAAACCGCGGATGTTTTGCTTCCCTACGGCAAGGTGGGCGAGAGCCTGATTCTCGCCGGAATCAGATTTTCTCAGGACGATATCCTCAGCGTTGACCGAAACACCAAGGTTGATGACATCAGCGAGCTTTCAATTAAGCGCGTTATCTATAAGAATGTAAGCGTTACCGAGCCGGTTCCTTTCGAGAGTAAGAAGGAAAACTCGGAAGAAGTTGATCTCGGGGATTCAAAGCTTAAAACAAAGGGCGTTGACGGCGAAAAGCTGGTTACAAAAAAAGTTAAATATATCGACGGCGAAAAGGACAGCGAAAAGGTCATCGCCGAAAAGGTGACTAAGAAGCCCGTTGACGAGGTGACTCTCGTCGGAACAAAGGGCGCGGCATCGGCAGGCGGAGCAGGAACCTTCACCGATGAAAACGGCGTTAAGGTTTCTTACAGCTACAAGCTCACCGGCTCCGGCACGGCCTACACAGCTCCGGCGGGCGCGTTAACCGCTTCGGGCAACGAAGTATTCGAAGGCGGCGTTGCGGTTAATCCTAATTTGATTCCATATGGCTCAAAGTTGTATATCGAAACAACCGACGGCAGCTTCTCATACGGCTACGCCACCGCTATCGACACAGGCGGAGCTCTTATGGACGGTTCTGCAATCGTAGACCTGTTCTATTTCTCGCTCGACGACTGTTACAGCTTCGGCAGACGCGACGTAAATGTATATGTATTGTAACCGCCGCAAACACGGTGCTTACATAAATAAATAATTTTGAATTGTGTGTTTTTTAGAAAATGATTGATTTATTCAAAATTATGATGTATAATGGGTGATGTCAATTTGGCGTCACCCATTATATTTCTTCGGAAAGGAACGTATATATTATGAAAAGGATTTTTGCCGTGCTGCTTTGCGCGGGTTTAATTATGGTATTTGCTTCAGGTTGTTTCGGAGGCCAGCAGGCTGCTAATCCGGATGATGTTGCAACGGGCGATGAGGCGAAAAGCCTTGAAGCGGCTGATTACAGCAACGACTTAGACGGACTCAGCAAATACTTCTCGGCTTACGGCTACATCAATTACAAGGATACCTCCAAGGCAACCGAGATGGACGCTTCGCTTATCGGAGCAAAAGCAGGTAAAAAATTCACAGCACTTAAAATTGATGATAAGGACGTTAAGAACATAACCATCGAGCTCTACGAGTTTAATACCGAGGAGAAAAAATCAACGGCGGACGAGGTTATCGCCTCGGTAAAGAGCAAAGGCACATTCTCTATTTTGGAATTGCCCGAGGTAAAGGCGTACCTGTCCGATAACGGAAAGTTTATGATGATTTATACCGACAAAGGACTTGATGAGAGCAAAACCGATTCCGACAACTATAAGTGGCGCGAAGAGGTGCTCGAAAAATTCAAGTCTTTCCACAAGTAAAACAGCAGCTGCCAAGCCCTCCGCCCGGAGGGCTTTTGTTTATTCGTAAACAGAAGCACTGTCAAAATCATAAGTTTGTACATTGTTGCTATATACGATGAAATTTTTTATACTATATATTGTGGTAAAAAATAGGGTTTTCTTAAATCGACCACAAATTAAAAGAATTTCCAAATTTATTTAAAAAATTTCAAAAAAACACTTGACTTTTCGAGCTTTACGTACTATAATAGCATATGTTCGGTCAACAAAAACGGCTGATTTGAATGTTAAATATGAACAATCAAACGCCGCTTTAGTTGTGTAAAGTGAACAAAGAACCTTGAAAATTGAACAATAAGGAAAACAAGAAACCCGTAATGACTTTGAGT
>CAMNHG010000134.1 GCA_946539105.1 uncultured Clostridia bacterium
AACATAATACCTTCCTCACTTTTACCTTCCAAAATTCGGGAAAACTTTTCTTTTTCTCCCCTCATACTTTAATTATAAACGATTGACTGTCCAATAAAACGCCCAATGCTCCTTGGATTCAAAACATTTGTTTGAAATTTTCGGATTTTTCCGCCGAAAAACGGTTGACAGCCGCAAAAATATCAATACAATTAAGATATAAAATAAAATTTAGGAGGTATTTAATGCTCGAAATCGGAACAAAAGCTCCCGACTTTACCCTTCCCGACCAAAACGGCGAGGAAAAATCACTCTCGGACTACAGAGGACAGAAGGTGATTTTATACTTTTACCCCAAGGATATGACCTCGGGCTGTACAAAGCAGGCCTGCGCGTTCGGAGAGCTGTATCCGCAGTTCCGCGAAAAAGGCGCGGTGGTGCTGGGAATCAGCAAGGACAGCGTGGCTTCGCACAAAAAATTTGAGGAAAAGTACGGACTGCCGTTCACACTGCTTTCGGACGTTGAAAAGACCGTTATTCAGGCTTACGACGTGTGGAAGGAAAAGAAGCTCTACGGCAAGGTTAGCATGGGCGTTGTGCGCACAACCTATCTGATTGACGAGGACGGCGTAATCGTCAAGGCGTTCGGCAAGGTCAAGGCGGCGGACAACCCTGCGCAGATGCTCGGTGAGCTGAGTTGAGGACAATAATTGCCCCTGCAAAGCAGATGAAATCCGATACCGACACTCTCGAATGTACCGCCCTGCCGGTTTTCTTGGAAAAAACGGAAATTTTGGCGGAATATATTAACAGCCTGAGTGCCACCATGCAGAAAAAGCTCTGGGCTTGCAACGATAAAATTGCTGCTGAAAATCACGAGCGTTTTGCCGGTATGGATTTGCGCCGGAGCTTAACCCCTGCCATACTCGCCTACAACGGAATCCAGTACACCTATATGGCTCCCGATGTGCTCGAACAGCAGCACATCGACTATTTGCAGGAAAATCTGCGGATACTCTCGGGATTTTACGGCGTTTTGAAACCGCTCGACGGCGTTGTGCCCTACAGGCTCGAAATGCAGGCGAAGGCAAAGGTTAACGGCTGCAAAAATCTGTATGAATTTTGGGGAGACAGCCTTTACCGCGAAGTTCTGCCAAACGACGGCGTGATAATAAACCTTGCCTCGAAGGAATACTCAAAGTGCGTTGAGAAATATCTGAAACCGCAGGACAGGTTCATTACAATAGTGTTCGGCGAATTGACCCACGGCAAGGTAACGCAAAAGGGAGTTTACGCGAAGATGGCGCGCGGCGAGATGACTCGCTTTGCCGCCGAAACAAACGCCCAAACCCCCGAAGCCCTCAAAAATTTTGCAAGCCGCGGCTACAGCTTTGACAACTCGCGCTCGACAGAAAATGAATATGTGTTTTTAAAATGATAAACCAAATCACCTGCAACACTTGGCTGCAGGTGATTTTTTGTTTGTATTCTTTTACTGTATTTTTTAGTGATTTGCTTAGTCTGTCGTTTGGATTACTTGTTAACAACAACCGTGCTGTTGTTGTTTGCGTCGGTGGTGTTGCCCCAATCCTTGAAGAACTTGTCGCCGATACCGTGGCCGTACTCAACGAATATGTCAGCGCCCCGGCTGCTGTTACCGGAGAACTTGCAGTTCTTGATGAAGTTGCGGTCGCCGATGTGGAATACACGGATTGCGCCGCCTACGTGGTCAGCCTTGTTGCCTTCAAAGGTGCAGTTGCTGATGTTGGTTTTGAAGGGGGTGCGCCAGTTTTCCATACCGGAGCTAACGAAGATCGCGCCTGCCTGGTCGTTGGTGGAATTGTTCTTGAAGGTCGCGCCTTCTACGGTGAGGTTTTCGCCCCAAACTGCGCCGCCCCAGCCTTTCTTTAAGTCTTCATTGGTTTGAGCGTACTTGTCATCAATAATCAAGTTGCTTGAGTTGCCTTCAAAGAGACCGCCTACGATTTTCAGGGTGCTGCCTCCGGCAGTGTGGCTCTGCGCTACGATTGCGCCGCCGCCGCCCTTCCATGCCTTGTTGTTCTTGAAGTTAGAATCTGTTACGACTACTTCGTTAATGCTTTGGGTATAGATACCGCCGCCGTATTTGGCTGAATTGTTCTCGAAGTTACATCCGGTAACAGTCATATCGCCGTATCTGGGGAGCAGAATTACGCCTGAATTGCCCGCGTTTTTGATGGTGCATTTAGTCAGGTCGAGCTTGATGTTCTTGTCGTTTTCCTGACCCATAAAGATTCCTGTGCCTGTGGTCTTGTCGATTGTAACGCCGTCGAGCTTGTTGGTTACGTTGTTTCTGTTTTCGTTTCTGATTGCGTTGCTGCCGCCGAGCAGTGTACCGTTCTTGATTGTGAGGTTGGTGTTTGCTTCACAGCCGAAGATGGGCTTGTTTGAGCGGGCAGTGTTGTCGATGGTGTGCTTGCCGAGGTCAATAGTGATAGTGCGGTTGTCCTTGACGTTGAAGTTCTTGGACGGGCTGAAGCCGTACTTTTTCCAGTCAAGGTTGTTAAAGTTGAAGCCGTTGTCCTTGTCAGCCTTCAAATCGGTGTACATGGTGATGGTGAAATTCTTGCCGGTGGCAGAAGCCTGTGCCCATGCCTCTGAGAAGTCGTGGAAGCCTTTTTCCTGAATACCGTCTACAGGCTCAGCGAGCTTTACGATCGCGCCTACCATTGTGCCGTCGTTGAGGTTATTGTCGATCGCCTTTTTGTAAGCCTCGTTAATCTTGCCCATTGCCTTTGAAAGGTCGGTTTCGAAGTTCTGGAAGTAAGCGTAGGGCTTTTCGCCTTCGGCCAGCTTCTTGATACCGTTCTGTATCTCGTACTCCTTAACCTTGTACTTCATATTGTTGAGCATGAGAATTGTGATGTAATCCATCTCCGCCTCAAAGTGGATGTTGCTGATTTCGCCGTTGATGTCCTTTTGAACCATCTGCAAATAGTCTTTGGAATCCTTCCAGCTGTGTGCTTTTTCTTCGTAGTTTACCGTTAATTTTTTGTAGAGGTAATCGGTTGTTGCCTCATAACCGCATTTTTTATCGGTGCTGTGACGCTCGCCGAGTACGTATTCCTTCATTTTGTTGAAGTTCTTTTCAAGATTTGAAATGTTGCATGAGCTCTCGTTTAGGATCTCCTTGTATGCGCCGTAGGTGGTCGCGTCGATTACACCCTCGCCTGCCTTGGTGATGTTGTCGCTGTGCTGATGAATCTTTGCAAGAGCGTTTTTGTAGTCATCGTGAATGCTATCTGCTTCCTGACGGAAGTCCTTGGTGTCGATGTTTTTGTTGATAACCTTAAGGGTGTCCATCTCTTTCTCGTGGTTCTTCTTAACAATGTCCTTGAGCTCGTCAATCTTTTTGATTGCGTCCTTGACTGTAGGCTGTTTTTCTTCCGTGCCGCTGAACACCCATTCGAGCAGGTAGCCTGCGCCCATCTTAAGGAGTGAACCGCCGATGCTGTTTGTTACGAACTTGTCGATTGTTTTGGTGATTGCAAAGGAGCTGAGGTCTTTTGCAATTCCCTTAACGCTGACTGCCGAAGCGCTTGTCATTGCTACTGAGCCGACTGAAAATACTGTAATTACCGAAAGTACGCCGGCGATGATTCTTGTCTTAATTTTCTTGTTGCTGTGCTTTTTCATTTTAATTTCTCCTTTTCTCTTTGTTTATTGAAAGTTAATTATTTTCGGTCGAGGGTTTGTTTTGTTCTTTGTCTTTGTTTTTTCTTTGTTCCCTTGACTGTGATTAAAGTATATCAAACAGACTATGACAAAAACCTGACAAATTTAAGGAGATTTTAAAATAATTTAAAATTTTTTTGAAAATTCTTTTTAAAGGCTCCCCCGTAGCTTACGCGATGGGGGAGGCTTTAAACGTTTACTCACAATATATTAAACTCTAAACATTAAACTCTAAACAAAAACAGGCTCAGCGCGAAGCCGAACCTGAATAAATACCTGCATATATATTAGTATACATTAATCAATATTAAAAAGCACAAAGCCGCCGCGGCGTGAACAGCCGGTGTTCCAGAGGTCTTTAAGGCTGAGCCACTGATAGCCGCTGTAGGTGACCGCCTTTACGTAAAAGCCGTTTGTATTGTCGAAGCCGTTGATTAAGAACCAGTGCCACACGTAGTCCTCATACCGCTTGTCGCGGTGATTGAGTATCAGGGTTGGAATCGGATATCCGCCGTCAATCTGCCTGATTACGGCGTCTTTCGCCGCGTCATACGGCTCGTCACCCGAAAGCTCCGTCATACTCAGCCTGTCCTCTCCCCTGTCGCGCAGATATTGTGAATAGCCGTCAACGAAAATATCGAGCCTGTC
>CAMNHG010000135.1 GCA_946539105.1 uncultured Clostridia bacterium
GAAAGCGCAGATTGAAATATACGCGTAAACTATAACCGCTCCGACTGTGGTTACGTCGACGATCCAGCCGATTGCGGTTCTGCCCAAAAACGGAATAATAAGCGAAACAGCCGCAACCATCAAAATTGCAAACCACGGCACACCTTTTTTGTTGCGCTTTTTAAACGCCTTCGGCAGAATTTCATCGTCCGCCATCGAGCAAATCAGACGGCTGAGCGCTACGAAATTGCCGATTACGCCCGTGGCAATTCCGCAGAACGCGGCTATGCCGAGCATTGCAACGCCCGTATCGCCCATGGCTTCGCGCGCGGCGAAGAAGGTCGGGATTTGCTTAATTCCGTCAAGGCTTGCGAGAGCCTTGATGTAATCTCCCCAGCCGTTAAAGCCGTCGGGCACTGCCATAGACGCGCAGAGCGTCAGCATAATATATGTGAGTGAAATTGTAATTGTTGAAACTATAATTACAGGCAGAATTTTTTTGCCCGAAAACCTGAATTCTCCCGACGAATGTGAGATTGATTCAAAGCCGATAAACGCCCACGGCCCTAAAATTGCAATTCCGAGCACCTGCATAACAGGCGAGCTGTTCTGTGCAAACGCAGGCTTGATTCCCGAAATACCTCCGCGATGGAGCACAACAGCAGTGAAGCAGGCGCATACGAGCAAAAACAGCCCGAGCGCAAATATGAGCTGGAACCATTTTGCCACGCGCTTGCTGAAAATGCAGATAAGCGTCGCCGCGGATATCAGCCCGAATGAAAGCAAAACCTCACCCATATAGACGGTGTAGTCTGCTATCTTGTACGAAAAGCCGAAGCAGAAAATATCTCCGAACAGACACCGCACAATAAGCGACAGCGCCGTGGCGTTTGCCCAGGCGACAGCGATGTATGCGAGCAAAAGCATCCACGCGCAGATAAAGCCGTGGTCGTGGCCGAGAACCTTGTTGGCGTAGATGTACGAGCCTCCCGGACCCGGATATCTTCTCATCAGGCAGTAGTAGTTAACGCCGATGGCCAACATTATCAAAGTGCCGATTGCCAGTCCGATAACCGTTCCCCACGGTCCGGCGGCAGGCAAAAAGGTCGTTCCCGGCATTACAAAGGCTCCCCAGCCCACTGCACAGCCGAACGACAGTGCCCATACCGCAGGCATTGAAAGGTATTTTGTCATTCCGGGCTTTTCCCTGAATTTTCCAAAAATTTTAATCATTGGTTTCTCCCGACAGTAAGTTGCTGTTAATCAATCAGTTCTTCAAGTGTTGAATAAAGCCGGCTCGGCTCAACTGGCTTTGACAGATGAGCATTCATTCCCACCTGGAGCGAACGCTTAACATCCTCGTCAAAGGCGTTTGCCGTAAGCGCGATAATCGGTATTTTACGCGCGTCAACGCGGTCAAGTCCGCGGATTGCCACGGTCGATTCGAGCCCGTCCATCTCAGGCATACGAACGTCCATAAGAACAGCGTCAAACGTGCCGGGCTTTGAATTTTTAAACGTCTCAAAGGCTTCGCGTCCGTTTTCGGTGTGGACAACGTCCATTCCCTTAAGGGCGAGTACCTGCGTGATAATCTCCGCGTTAATCTGCATATCCTCCGCAAGCAGAATATGCTTTCCGCAAAGGTCTGTTTTTTGTTTTATCCGCTTTTTTTCTCGGAGCATTACCTTTTTAATTTCGCTCTTGGCGATTGTTGAGAACGCGGATTTTGTTATAAAGCCGTCGGCGCCTGCGGCAATGGCGTCCTCCATTATATCGTCGCCGCTGTAGGCTGTGAGCATAATAATTTTTGCTTCGTCGCGATATTCCTTATTAATCTCGCGGGTGATGTCGAGCCCGTTGCGGTCGGGCATTTTCCAGTCGACAAACACAAGGTTGTACGGCTCGTGCTTTGCGTGATTAATCTCCATAGCCTTTAGCGCTTCCGCTCCCGATGCAACTGTGTCGCAGGAAATTCCGATATTCTCCAAAACAAGGCTTGTGTTCTTGAGCGCGATTTCGTCATCGTCGATAACAAGCGCCTTTACAAGGTTGGGATCAAACTCCTTTTTGTTGCCCGGTCTGTCGCAATCCTTTAGCGTAACGGTTACCTTGAAGGTTGAGCCCGCGCCCTTTTTGGAATCGACGGTGATACTGCCGTTCATCATCTCGACGATATTTTTGGTAATCGCCATTCCGAGGCCTGTGCTGCCGTAGCGGTTACTGCGGCTCGAATCCTCCTGAGTGAATGCGTCAAAAATGTTCGGCAGGAAGCTCTCGTCCATACCGATTCCCGTGTCCTTGATTGTAAACCTGATGGTGGATTGGCTGTCAAAGTACGCGACCTTTTCAACCATAAACGTCACCTTTCCTGGCGGATTGGTAAACTTTATCGCATTCGATAGGATGTTTATTATAATCTGTTTTAGCTTTGTGTCGTCGCCAAAGTACCATTCCTCGGGATCGCAGCTGTTTATAAACTCAAACTCAAGCCCCTTGTCGCGGCACTGCGACTGCGTCATAATTTTAATCTGTTCGATTACCGAGCCAAAGAGGAACTCCTCCTTGCGCAGAGTCATTCTTCCCGACTCTATGCGGCTCATATCGAGAATATCATTGATAAGGTTGAGCAGGTGTCCGGCGCTTTCACCGATTTTTATGAGATAATCTCTGGTCTGCTGCGACAAATCCTTGTCCCTGAGCGCAATGCTGTTAAGTCCGATGATGGCGTTCATCGGGGTTCTGATTTCGTGGCTCATATTCGAGAGGAACGAGGTCTTTGCGGCGTTCGCCTGCTCGGCGGATTTCAGCGCGTCGGCAAGGATTTCGTTTTGCTCGTGCTCGTGGCGCAGAACGTCCGTGACGTCGGATTTGAGCAGAAGATAAAACTTTGTGTCCTTGTCAACGGCGTAGTATGTAAACCGCTTGTAGTAGATATCGCCGTCGATACGGCAGACTACGTTTACGGTGTAGGATTCGTTATTTTCGAGGTTCTTTTCAATCTCGTCAACCGACAGCGCGGATTTCAGTTCGTCGATATCGTGAGCCTCGGTGTAGGCGGATTCAAGCACGTAATCGCGGATATAGTCGGTGTAAACGCCGTTGCGGCTCTTGGGGAAAATACTGCCCTTTCCGATTTTTTCGGCGTCGCCTATAACAACGCTGTAGTTGTTGTCGACGATATAGGCAACCATATCGTACTGCTGAACAAGCACCTTTTCGTTGAGCACCTCAGACGCCTTTTCGTTGTTATACTCGTTTTCGACGGCAAATAGCATTAAATCGCCGTTTTCGGGATTGTGGGCAACCGCCATTGAGTAACGCACAAAGCACTGCTTGCCTGACTCTCGGCGGCAGTATGCAACCATATCGGCAGGCGGCTCGCCCTTATAAAAGCGGCTCATAAGCTCCTCGAGCCTAAAGCTGTTTTCGTACTGCTCGCGTTCGCCCTCGACAAGAAAGCTGTTCAACCGCGAATTGTAAAAGCCGTCCTTGTCAGCGCCTACACGGTCTGAGCTGTAAAGGTCGATTCCCTTTACCTCCTCAATCACTCCCGAGGAGAGGTCGATTATGCAGGCGGAAAGGCTGTTATCCGCGGCGGAGGCGTAACGCTCCATTGTTGCGGTGTATACGTTTGAGCGGCGGTAATTCTCCTGCTGAGCGAGGTAATTTTCCGTAATATCTCCGATAAAAACGTAGAACACCTCGCCGTAACCCGGAAAGCCTGCAAAGTGGCCGTAATCCTCAACCCTTCTTATGCTTCCGTCGCGGCGGATAATTCGGTAGGTAACGTAATCGCGGTTTTCGCTGCTCTCGGATGAAATCTGATTGGTAATGGAGCGGTCGACCTCTTCATAATCGTCCGGGTGCACCATTCCCCTGAAGGTAAAGCCCGTAAGCTCCTTGAACTCATCGAGGTCGGCACAGCCGAAAATCTTGAATACAGCGCCGTTGGCGTACAAAATCTCGGTGCTCTCATCAGCGCGGTAGATAAAAAATCCGCCCGGGATCTGCTCGCCTATCCATTCTATTGAGGAAGATAAATCTTTCCCTGTAAAAAACTGATTGTCATTTTTCATTTATATCACCGTATAAAACCAAAAAATTATACATTATTTATTATAATACATATTGACAAAAAAGACAACACAAATTAGCAATTTAATATGAGGTAATCTCAAAATGTCCGCATAACCGAAATGAGTTTGTTAATTCGGAGTATTTGATATTGATATTTTTCCGGATTTATAGTAAAATAGAATTTGAGAGAAATATCCGCCCATGGCGCAGCTGGATAACGCAACGGATTCCGATTCCGGAGATCGGGGG
>CAMNHG010000136.1 GCA_946539105.1 uncultured Clostridia bacterium
CAACCAGACTGTAGATATCAAAACAGATATCGCAGACGGCGCGCAGTGGTACACAGTAGACGAAAAAGACGGTACTGCTTACAAGGTAAATCTCGTAGGTGCAGAGCCCGCGACAGAGGCGACTACAGAGGTTGTTGAACCCACAACAGCTGAGCCTACCGTTGTAACTGAGCCGACAGAAGAGCCTACCGAAACAACTCCGGCAAACACAATCACAGTTAAGTTTACAGATGCTCTTAACTGGGGTGCAGCAAACGTTTACTACTGGCCGAACGGCGCAGAGTGGCCCGGCACAGCTATGACAAAGGCTGAGGTTAACGACTACGGCCAGCAGGTTTACACCGCTGAGATTCCTGCCGATGTAACCGGCATTATCTTCAACGGCAACGGCAACCAGACTGTAGATATCAAAACAGATATCGCAGACGGCGCACAGTGGTACACAGTAGACGAAAAAGACGGCAACAACTACAAGGTAGTTCTCGTAACTGACGAAGAGCCCACAGAAGATCCTACACCCGATCCCGAGCCGACAGGCACAATCGTAAAGCTCCAGCCCAACAGCAACTGGACACAGGCAAACGCGCGTTTTGCTATCTATGTATTTAACGACAGCACAGGCGCAAGCGATTGGGCTGATATGACAGCAGTCGGCGACGGCACATATACTGTAACAATTCCCAAGGGAACTTGGGATAAGGTTATATTTGTTCGTATGAATCCATCGACTACAGCCAACAACTGGAACAATAAGTGGAACCAGTCGGCTAACCTTGATATTACAGACGGAAAGCTCTATACTGTTCCGTCAGGAGCATGGGACAACTGGAAAGCTTAAGTGCTGATTTTTCGGACAAAACCAAATAAATAAAGACGGAGCGGAGCCGAAAGGCTCCGCTTTTGTCGCGCTTTTATCAGGGTAATCAACAACTTTTTGTTGACTGTAATTGGATTAAGGTTTATAATAAAACTATCAAAAAATTTACGGGGTGAAAGCAAATGAGTATTAGACATATTAAGTGCAATAATTGCAACATGGAATTTGATATTAATTTTAACAGGAGCTTTGTCTTTTGCGAATATTGCGGTACAAGAATAGAGCTTGAACCCGAGCAGAACCAATACGATGAGCCCGAATTTCAAAACGGTACTCAGACAAATGAGCCTGAGCTTGAAACTGCCCTTGATAATTCGGAAACCGATACCTATCCGGAACAACAGGACTCCGCTCCAGAAACAGTAGATTCCGCACCCGAACCTCAGCCGGATTTGAGCGACGATTCGCCGGCAAGCTATAACCCCGCGATTGCTCAGTCTGATTATGCTTCTGCCGAGGAGAATCCGGCGACGGATAATCCCGCACCCGCGCCTGCGTGGCAGGACGACTCTCCGACAGCGACGTCGCCTGTACCCGAAGGCGAAAACAAGGTTAACTCCGATCTGTCCGCCGCAATCCGCTGCTATAACAACCGCGATTACGCTGCCGCCGATAAATATCTTGAAAAGCTCAAGCAGGATGAGCCCCAAAACTTTGAGGTTTGGTTCTGCTGCTGCAAGGTTATTGCTGCTCAAGCCCCGGCGAATATAATGTCGGCACTTGAAAATTACATTGCCGCCGCGGCAAACTGTATTTATTTTGCTTCGCAAAACGTTGATGTCAGGGGCAACCTGACTATTGAGTTTAACCGCTTAATTAAAAATATCATTGATACAATTATTGCCCGCAGGCTGTATATTATGCCTTACGACAACAGCGTTATGTCCGAGCCCGTACCGTCCTTTAATTACCGTGTGCTCGGAATGGTAGACGACTATTATTTTTTGATTATGGACGGAATAAGGGACTTTCAGAGTAAGGTTAACCCAAACTATCTTAATAAATATTTCCTGAGCGTTTGGGATACCGGATTTTTCTGCTTCGCGCATGAGATTACTCAGTTAATGGCTCGTGACCTGAGCAGCTCAAAGTTCTTCCGGTGGTATAAAGCCGACTTGGCTAACCGCGTTACGAACGATTCAATTTACAGGGCACTTTGCGATTTGGTTTACGCGTATAAAAATATATTTATGACGCTGTTTAACAGACTTCCTTACCGTGACACCAAAATTACCGCTTACAATCAGATAGTATTTTTGAACAAATGGCTGCTTAAGCTGAAAAGAACGGATCAGTTCGGCAGAACTTACTTTCTGGTTGCTCAGCCTTCCGACAGAAACGCGCTTGAAATTGAGATGAGAAACCTTAAAATCGCGCTGAGCAAAGTGTAAATATATTCTCTGCACTTGCAATTTTTTATCATTTGTGATAAAGTGTTATAAGGGCTAAACCCACATTATATTGGAGGTAATGAATTTTGAAAAAACCGAATAAGAGAGAAAACATAAATCTGTTTTTCTCGGCATTTTTGATTTTGGCATTTATCGTATGCGCGCAGTTCTTCTCACAGTTCGCGTCTAACCTTACAGGTGCCGACGGCAAGCTCGGTGTAACCGGTCAGCTTGTGACCTCGCTCATTTACGTTGTATTCGGACTTTTGGTGTTCTACGCTACAAGAGTCGGCGACGGCAAGGCAATTAAGCGTTTTTCTCCGCTTACACTGATTATCCTTGTACTTCCCTCGCTGTACATCATCATCGCTTCAATGGCTAAGTTTATGCCGCTCAACAGCGTACTTGCTTCAAACAACGGCACAATAAGCGTTATTGTAGCCTTGGCGAGCGTTGCGCTCGGTTACGGAATCCCGTACACCTTCTTAAGCGGCTTTGAGCTTCAGCCCGAGGAAGAGCCTGAGAAAGAGGAAGCAACAGTTCTTGAAGGCGGTATAGAGGCAGATATTCTTGAGTCGGCTGAGAAAGATACAGAAGAAAAGGCTGAGGAAGCTGTAACAGAAGTTCAGGAAGAAGCGGAAGCTCCTGCTGAGGACGAAAAAACAGAGGATAAAACCGAAGAAACAGCGGAATAATAATGTTATTACCCTGAATAAAAAGTAGGGCAGCTCAGGCTGCCCTGTTCTTTTGAGAAGAAAAATATTAAGGAAATTGGTGAAAATTATGGGATGTAATCACGATTGTTCAAGCTGCAGCAGCAACTGCGGCAGCAAGCAGGATTTGCACGAGGAGCTCAATCCGCACAGCAGCGTTAAGCACGTAATCGGCGTTGTGTCGGGCAAGGGCGGAGTAGGCAAGAGCATGGTGACCTCGAATATGGCGGTTACCTTTAACAGAATGGGCAAGAGCGTTGCGATTCTCGACGCGGATATTACAGGGCCGTCAATTCCCAAGGCGTTCGGCATTACCGAAAAGGCAATGGGCAGCGAGTTCGGAATCCTTCCGGCTGTTACCGAGACCGGTATTGAGGTTATGTCAATTAATCTGCTTTTGAAAAACGACACCGACCCGGTTGTTTGGCGCGCACCGATGATTACCGGAACCGTCAAGCAGTTTTGGACGGACGTTGTGTGGAACGACGTTGACTATATGTTTGTCGATATGCCGCCCGGAACCGGCGATATTCCGCTCACGGTGTTCCAGAGCCTTCCGCTCGACGGCATTATCGTAGTCGCTTCTCCGCAGGAGCTGGTTTCGATGATTGTCGAAAAGGCTGTTAAGATGGCCGAGATGATGAACGTACCCCTGCTCGGCTTGATTGAGAATATGAGCTACTTTGTATGCCCCGACTGCGGCAAGAAGCATTCGGTATTCGGCGACAGCCACATTGATGAGGTTGCCGAAAAGCACGGCACAAGGGTGCTTGCGAAGCTCCCGATTGACCCGGAGCTTGCTAAGAAGGTTGACGAGGGCAGGGCGGAGATGTTCGAGGGCAATTACTTCGACGAGGCTGCGGCTCAGCTTGAGGAAATGCTAAATAAATAAAGCAACGTTAAGTTACCTCCGGTTAGAATTGAGCCGGAGGTTTTTCTTTTTTTTATTAGGTATTAGTATTAATTGAAATTTGCTTTGAATAAAAAGCGGTTGACGATTTGTCATTATAAACAAACTTTAATTTGCGGTGCTGTACAGTTTTACGAAATGTATGTTTGCGTATTGCGAACTGTTTTCTAAAGTGATAGTATATATTTGTTGGATTCAGACGTACGGTTTGTACTTGTCCGTTTGATTATTTTTATAAGGAGAAATTAAAATGCAAAAGCCCCAAAAATTTCTATCAGTAACACTCGCGCTGATTATTGCTCTGAGCACTTTGT
>CAMNHG010000137.1 GCA_946539105.1 uncultured Clostridia bacterium
GTCTTTTGGGCAACAGAAAGCTCGAGGACGGCAATATGTGCAGCAAGTGCGCCGCAAAGCTGTCACCGTTTTTTACCGGCAGAAAAAAATCTACACTCGATGAAATCAAGGCTCAGCTTGCCTACCGCGAGCAGAACAGGCAGAACCTCAACTACTTCAACGCCACCCGTGTGCTCGGCAACAACACCAAGGTTTATATTGACGATACACAGGCGAAGTTTGTAATCAGCCGCAAGAGCGACTACCGCTCGGAAAACGCTGATATTATCGAGATTTCTCACGTTGTCAGCGCAAGGTACGAGGTCGAGGAGCATAAGACCGAGATTTACCGCGAGAACAGCGAGGGCAGGAGAGAGTCATACAATCCGCCCAGATACGATTGTGAGTACGAGATTACAATTTACATCAGCGTGAACTCGCCGTATTTCAGCGACATTCAGTTTGAACTCACCGACCAAAGACCCGAGAGCCGCTACACCGAGGAGTTCAGGCGTTACGAGCAGCAGGCAAACGAGATTGTTATGGCACTGAACGGCAACGCAAATATGGGCAATATGGGTGCTATGGGCGGAATGGCTTACGGACAGCAGAATTTTAATCAGCAGCAACCGTACGGACAGCAAAACTTTAATCAGCAGCAGCCCTACGGACAGCAAAACTTTAATCAGCAGCCGCCCTACGGACAGCAGAACTTCAATCAGCAGCCGCAGCAGCCCTACGGTCAGCAGAGCTTTAATCAGCAGCCGCAGCAGCCTTACGGTCAGCAGAATTTTAATCAGCAGCCGCAGCAGCCCTACGGTCAGCAGAACTTTAACCAGCAGCCGCAGCAGCCCTACGGTCAGCAAAACTTTGCTCAGCAGGAAATGCCCGACAGACCAAATAATATGGGCTTCGGTCAGCAGGTTGCAGCTTGGGTTTGCCCAAGCTGCGGAGCTCCCAACACCGGCAACTTCTGCGAGAGCTGCGGAGCGAAGAAGAACTGAGAATAGAGTTAAGAGTTAAGAGTTTAGAGTTTAATTAAGAAAACATTTGATATACATTTTAAAGGCTCCCCCGTCGCGTTAAGCTACGGGGGATTCCCCTGTCAGGGGAAATGTCGCGTAGCGACAAAAGGTGATTCCCCTCGTAGGGGAAATGGGCGAAGCCCAAAAGGGTTGCCGACGTGCTAAGGTTGCCGTTTTCGCCAGAAAAAGCTGCCGCGTTAGCGACTGAGGGGGCGGCTTTTCCTCTAATGCCCCGTTATAAACTTAAACTCATACCTTTAATTTACACCGTAGGGGCGGACTGAAATGTCCGCCCGAGATACAGGAACACGACATTAATATTAAATGTATTTTTGTGTGCTGAATTAAACGTTAGTTTATCGCGATTAAAACAGATTATTCGGTTAACACGGTTCACGTTCCCCGGGCGGACACATGGGTCTGCCCCTACAGTTTTGATTTAAAGTTGATATAAAATTAAACGGGCGGACATTACAGTCCGCCCGCCGGTTAAAACAATGTTGGCAAAAAGCTATTGCGCATAAGGAACATAAAATGAATAAACATTTGAGAAGTTACTAAATGCGAAATTTCTAAAATCGTCCATAATAGCGCGAACTTGGAAATAATATGTATTTCCGGGCTCTATTCCCCAAAAATCCATATCAAGCTCTTCAGAACCATCCCCATCAAAACTATCACCATAATTTCTTAAGGAATCCCAACTATCATCAGTTGCCTTCTTAACATATATTTCACATCCATCACATTTGAAAGGAAATGTCCAATTTATTTGAATGCAATCATCTTCGCAATCTGCTATATCGACCGATGTAATAGTAGGCTTGTAAAAATTTAATCCTATCATTTTGCTGTTTACAACCGACCACTGACCTGCGATTTTTCCGTTCATCGGGCAAACCTGAACATAATATCTCGCTCCTCTCGTGGCGTTTGGAACGTTATAATACGTACTCTTGACATTACGGTAATTCCATACTTTGTCGGTTGAACGCTTGAACGCGAGCTTGTAGTGAGAAACGCCCTTGATTCTGTTCCAGTCGATAATCAGCGGTTGATTATCGAAATAAGTCAAACCGGTAACAGTTGGTCTGTATAGGGTTGTAATTGACTTAGTGTTGCTCCACGCGCCGTAAGTTGTAGTTTTTCCGCTCTTGTAAATTGATCTAACCTGATAGTAATAGATTGTACCCGGAATTATCTTTTTATCGTTGTAAGACGTGCCTGTCGCGGTAAGGTAGGTATAGCCCTTGTCGGTGATCCTTTTTTTAGCGATTTGATAACCGCTTGCTCCCGAAGCCGCTGCCCAGCCGAGCGTTACCGTTGCGTCTGAGCGGTACACAGTGCTCTTGAGCGTAACCTTGACAGGTTTTGTCGCGGCATTTGCCGTGATTGCAGATGTGCCAACCAACAAAGTGCTGAGAGCCATAATCAGCGCGAGTGTGACAGATAAGATGTTTTTGGTTTTTCTCATAATTTTTCCTCCTTTTATAATTAATTTACAAATAAAAAATTCACGTATCAAAAGGCAAATATGTTTTTGCAGGGGTTATTATCTATCAACTTCTGCAATAAGATTTAACAGGGCGTTTCCGTTGTCACCTTCAAGTCCTTCGCCGCCATTGCGCATATCAAACGGAACACCGTTCTCGTCAAGAGCGATAAAATCACGGCATATCCAATATCCGTTAGGCTTTTGGAAGAACAAATATGCTTTATAGTGATACTCCGCATCTTCAACTATACAGTAATACGGCTGTTTATCGGACGCCGTTTTTCTAAAGTATAAGTTTTTATCCATTTGACTCAAGTCATACAATGTAAAGTCAGGGTTAACCTGTCCCATTGAAATAATTATATCAATAATACCGGAAAAGTCATTTGTCTCTGTGACTTTCAAAGGAGCTTGGCTGTCCGTTTCTATATAATAATCTGATATTTGCGTGTTTATTACTTTGCTAACGTATTCCTTGTACAATTCTTCGTTATCAATAACTTCAAACTTAAATCCGTTACTATCAGCGTATTTTTCAGCGGCAGAGCCCTCAAAGCCTCTGATTGTTAATTCCATTTTTTCACCGTTATTGTTGTAGCCCAAAGCACTATCATCAATAAAAGTAACGGATTGTGGAATGGTTACAGTTGTAAAATCACAGCCGGAAAACGCCATTACACCGATTTTGGTTACTGTATTGGGAATATCGATCTCCTTGAGCCTTGTTCCCGAAAAAGCAAAATTACCAATAATTTTTGTGTTTTTGCCGAGCCTTACGCTTTCAAGTGCTTCACAGTCACTGAACAAACTGTCGCTGATAACCGTAACGCTGTCGGGCAATTCAATGCTTTTTAGGGATTTGCACAGTCTGAATGAAGCTTCACCTATGTCTGTGAGGTTTTTCGGAAGCTTGATTTCCGTCAAGCTAATACAGTTTAAAAACGCAAAATTTCCGATTTTAGTAACGGAATTTGGCAATTCTATATGCGTCGTATCCTGTAAACCGTTTCTCGGCTTTCCCGTATTTCCTTCAATATCAGCGGAAAGAGCATGTGAGCATAGACTTGTAATGCCGTTATGAACTATAATTTTTTTCGTGCTTTCGGTGGTTTGCCACGGCGGAGTTGAAGTCTCATACTCGTTCATATCTCCTTCACCGTATATGTCCAGCGTGTCCGTAGCCCAGTTATAATCATAGGATATATTTGGGTTAATCTCATCGGTTTTTCCCGGTCTGTAATTTTTATCCACAGCGTTCGTCAGGCAGATTACCGAAATTGCCGCCGCTAAAATCACCGCTATAACCGCAAGGGCGGTTATTTTTTTGTACTTCGCGAGGAATTTTATTCTCCGCTTTACGTCTGATTTTCCGCTTTGGAGCGAGCTTGTGCCGAGGACGTACTTGTTTTTTGTTGCGGTTTTTAACAGCAGCATTGCGTAGTTCTGCTTGTTGCCGGTGAATTTGAGCGTGCGTTCGTCGCAGTAAAGCTCAATATCGCGCTTGAACATAAAGAAGCTAATCCATATAACAGGATTGTACCAGTTAAGGCAGAGCACAGCCGCGGCTACACCCGACCACAAAACGTCAAGGTGTTTTAAATGGCAGAGCTCGTGAATCAGCACAGCTTCGAGCTCGTAATCACTGTAGCTGTCGGGAATATAAATTGACGGTCTGAAAAGTCCGGTCAGCACAG
>CAMNHG010000138.1 GCA_946539105.1 uncultured Clostridia bacterium
TTTGCCCTGTCGACCGGAGTCGCGGTTGCCAGGGCTGTTTTTATGCCCTTTTCCTTTAAATAGCGCAAAAGCGTTTCAGCTCCGGACTTTGCCTCTATTCCGTTTTGCTCTACAAAGCTGTCCATCAGCTCGACGCGCTTACCCCGAACCTTATCGTAGTCGAAGTCCTCACCGAAAAAGCCCTGCAAACGTTCAATCGCGTACGGTCTTGCCATTGAGCGGATACTCAGCGCGTGAAACTCCTCCATCGGATAGCCATAAAACCTGCCTGCCTCGCACCAAAAGCGCACGTACAGCTTCTCGCTGTCGAGTATTACGCCGTCCATATCGGAAATTACGCCTTTAATCATCTTCCCTGCTCCTTTTCTTAAAATTAACGAGAAAAATTCCAAGTGAAATCATCAGCAGCGCGAAGATTGTCTCAGCCCTGAGGATGTTTTCATGCAGAATCATTCCCGATAAGATCGTTCCGAAAACCGGAACAAGCAAATTGAACACCGAGATTTTTCCGGCAGGGTGATACTTTAACAGTCCTGTCCAGATTGTGAAAGCCGCCGCCGAAACAAACGCTAGCCAGAGCAGAATCATTACTCCGTCGAACTTCATCAGGTTCAGCCTGCCGCCCATTATCAGTCCCACGGCGAGCAAAATCAATGAACCTGCGATAAGCTGAAACGCCGTGAGCCTTACGGGATCAACCCTGCCTGCTGATTTTTTGGCGATGATATTGCCGAATGCCGCGCAGACGGTGGAGCAAAAAATCATTCCGTCGCCGAACAGTGATCCTGCCGCGCCGAAGCCGAAGTTATTTATTGCCAAAACCCCGGCAAAGCCCAGCGCGCAGCCTATCACCTTAGTAACCGTGATTTTCTCCTTAAAGAACAGTGCCGCCAAGCCTACGGTGATAAACGACGCGCAGGCGGTTATAATCGAGGTCGAGGTTCCGCTGGTGTAGCCTATACCTATATATGTAAACAAATATTGTGCCGCTGTCTGAACAAGCCCGAGCTTTAAGACAGGCAACAGCTCATCCCTTTTTATAAGTGTAACCCTTCGCTCCCTGACGCAACAAAAAATATACACCATTATTCCCGCTATCAAAAACCGTGCTCCGGCAAAGACGAGCTTTGTGCCGATGTCGTCGTTTGCCACCTCAAACTCGGCGTAGCCGAGCTTTATAAGCGGAAAAGCCGTGCCCCACAACAGTGTGCAGATTACAGCGGCAACATAGGCGAATATTCTGTTTTGAAACAGATTTTTTATCATATAAAATCCTTCTTAAATTTCAACTTATACATATAATAACATAAACCGCAAACAGATTTCAATATAAATTTTGAGCTGACGGAAGTTTGTTATAAAATTGTCAAATCCACAAAATGCACAAAGAAAACCAAGTTTTTATATAAATAAATCGTCACGCCTATGCACATAAAAATTTGGTTACACTCTTGAAATAATATGTCAAAATGTTATAATTATAATGAAATAATTTGCGGCATTTTTCGCAAAGAATTTAGAAAGGAAGTTTTGAAATGAGAAAGAGATTTATTTCTGTACTCCTGTGCATTGCTCTTTTGGCTACGATGACAGCGTTTACAATCCCCGCAAACGCCGCCACCGACGAGAGTGAAGCCGCAGGGTACAACAGAACCTCACCGCTTGACGGTGCAGATGACTTTACATGGGACAACGCTTCCGTGTATTTCCTACTTACTGACCGTTTCTACAACGGCAACACTTCAAACGACCATTCCTACGGCAGAGCCACCGACTCAAGCGGTAAGGCAATCTCCGGCTGGAACACAAACCCCGGTACGTTCCACGGCGGCGACTTTGCCGGTATCACCAAGAAGATCAACGAGGGCTACTTTGACAACCTCGGCGTAAACGCCATTTGGATTTCCGCTCCTTACGAGCAGATTCACGGCTACGTTACCCCCGGCGAGGGACAGGATTTTGCCCACTATTCATACCACGGCTACTATGTTCTTGACTACACCGAGACCGACGCCAACTTCGGTACAAAGGCTGAGTTCAAGACAATGGTAGACACCGCGCATCAGCACGGAATCCGCGTTGTTATGGATATTGTTATGAACCACGCCGGCTACAACACAATCAAGGATATGATTCAGTACAACTTCGGCACATTCAAGGATAAATCCGCAGCTCAGTCGTATCTTTACAAGATTACCGGCGTTAACGGCCTGCACGACTACATCAACTACGACGCAAACGCCTCTGACTGGGGCAGATGGTGGGGCTCAGGCTGGGTTAGAAGCGGCCTTCCCGGATACTCAATGGGAGGCGGCGGAGACATAGAGATGTGCCTTGCCGGACTTCCCGACTTTAAGACAGAGTCCACAAGCCCTGTTTCGATTCCGACCTTCCTCAAGACCAAGTGGCAGAGCGAAGGCACTTACAACACTAAGGTAAGCAAATACGGCAACTCCGACACCGTATCTAACTACCTTGTAAAATGGCTTTCGGAGTGGGTATCAACCTACGGCGTTGACGGCTTCCGCTGCGACACCGCAAAGCATGTTGAAAACGCTTCGTGGAAGAAACTCAAAACAAGCTGCGTATCGGCTCTTAAAACCTGGCGTCAGAACAATCCCAACAGCCCCGGAGCAAACTGGGACGAGGACTTCTGGATGACCGGCGAAGCCTGGGGACACGGTCTCGGCTACAGCCCCTACTACAGCGAGGGCGGCTTTGACTCGATGATCAACTTCTCGTTCTCGGGCGCGGGCGTTAACGGAGTTGAGGGAATCAACGGAGTTTACCAGAACTACGCTTCTACAATCAACAAGCAAAAGGGCTTTAACGCTCTTACATACATCTCCTCGCACGACTCTAACCTTGCGAGAAGCAACCTGATTTATCAGGGCTCGGCGTTCCAGCTTATGCCCGGCGCGATTCAGATTTTCTACGGCGACGAAAGCAACCGTCCTCTTGTATCCGGTATGAACTTTGACGGCGACGGCGGCAGCGGTCACTCGCTGAGAAGTGATATGAACTGGAACTCGCTCGATTCAAAAACCCTTGCCCACTGGCAGAAGGTCGGCAAGTTCAGAAGCAACCACGTTGCGGTAGGTGCGGGCGACCATCAGCAAATTACCGCTTACAACTCCTCAACCGGCTATACATTCTCGAGAAGCTACGACGACGGTATGACCTCGGACGGCGTTATCTGCACCATCGGCGCACCGGCTAACAAGTCGATTGCCGTTGACGTTTCCTCAATTTGGCAGAACGGCAAGACCGTTACAAACGCTTACGACGGAACAACGGCTGTTGTAACTAACGGCAAAGCAACCTTTAACTCAGGTGCTAACGGCACAATCCTTATTGAAGGTCCTATGCCGACAATCAGTATGAGCCTAAAGGGTGACTACTCCTTCTACGATTCAGAGGAAGTTACCGTTTCTCTGCGCGGTGCCGACTACGCTATGGTTTCCGTAAACGGCGGCACGGCGTTCAGGGTTGTTGACGGACAGAAATTCTCTATCGGCGACGGAATTGACCTCGGCGAGGTATTCACGGTAACTATGACCGCTACAAACTCTACCGAAACAATCACAAAGCCGTTTAATTTCAAGAGAAAAGACCCCAACGCGATAGTAAAAATTTACTTTGACAATACAAAGTACAAATGGAGCCCTGTTACAGCGTATGTTTATACCGAGGATTCATCAGGCAATGTTGTCAACAACGCCGAATGGCCCGGCGTTAATATGACCTACGACAAGAGCACAGGCTTCTATGTATATGAATTACCTGACAATCTCGAGAACGGTCTGGTAATCTTCAGCAGCAACGGCAACAATCAATACCCCGGCGCACAGCAAAAGGGTCTTGAGATTCAGGAAACCAACAAGCTCTTCTCTTACGGAGAAAAATGGACGGATTACAACGGAGAAACTGCCGATCCCGACCAGACAGATCCGCCGGCTGAAACCTACAACGTTTACTTTGACAACAGCAGCAACAACTTCTCCAATCCCTACATTTATTACTGGCGTTCAAAAACCGATAACGGCGAGGACACATGGCCGGGTATTCCGATGAAGAAATACAAGGACAATGTTTACATGGCAACCATCCCCACCGATCACGATATGTGTATCTTCAGCGATAACGGCGGCAACCAGACATTTAACCAAACCATTCCCGG
>CAMNHG010000139.1 GCA_946539105.1 uncultured Clostridia bacterium
ACGTTTGCGTTGCAGGCAGAATTATGTCCAAGCGCGGCAAGGGCAAGGTTTCGTTCCTCGATTTGCACGATAAGTCAGGCAAAATTCAGATTTTTGCCAAGTTTGACGACCTCGGCGAGGAGGAGTACGGCTTCCTCAAAAAGTGGGATATCGGCGATATCGTTGAGGTCAAGGGCTTTGTTTTCAAGACCAAGATGGGCGAAATCTCGGTTCACGCAACCGCTGTAAGGCTCCTTTCAAAGTCGCTCAAGCCCCTGCCCGAGAAGTATCACGGACTTACAAACACCGACCTCAGATACCGTCAGCGTTATGTTGATTTGATTATGAATCCCGAGGTTAAGGATACCTTCATCAAGCGTTCGCAGATTATCAGCTCAATCCGCCGCTACCTTGACGGTCAGGGCTTTATGGAGGTTGAAACCCCCATGCTCGTTTCAAACGCCGGCGGCGCCGCGGCGAGACCGTTTATGACGCACTTCAACGCGCTTGACGAGGACTTAAAGCTCAGAATTTCGCTTGAGCTTTACCTTAAAAGACTTATTGTCGGCGGACTTGAAAAGGTCTACGAAATCGGCAGGGTTTTCCGCAACGAGGGCGTTGACACCAGACACAACCCCGAGTTTACGCTTATGGAGCTTTATCAGGCGTACACCGACTACAACGGTATGATGGACTTGACCGAAAACCTTTTCCGCCACGTTGCACAGGAGGTGCTCGGCACAACGCTTATCACCTACAACGGAACCGAGATTGACCTCGGCAAGCCGTTTGAGCGCATTACAATGCTCGACGCGGTTAAAAAGTACGCAGGCGTTGACTTTAACGAAATTCACTCCGACGAGGAAGCAAAGGCTGTTGCCAAGGAGCACCACGTTGAGTTTGAGGACAGACACAAGAAGGGCGATATCCTCAGCCTGTTCTTTGAGGAATTTGCCGAGGAGCATATGATTCAGCCGACCTTTGTTATGGATCACCCGATTGAGATTTCTCCCCTGACAAAGAAAAAGCCCGACAATCCGGACTATGTTGAGCGTTTTGAAATGTTCATCAACGGCTGGGAGATGTGCAACGCTTACTCCGAGCTTAACGACCCGATTGACCAGCGCGAGAGATTTAAGGCGCAGGAGGAAGCTCTTGCCCAGGGTGACGAGGAAGCCAACACCACAGACGAGGACTTCCTTAACGCCCTCGAAATCGGTATGCCCCCAACAGGCGGCATAGGCTACGGAATCGACAGACTCACAATGCTTCTCACCGACTCCGCCGCGATCAGGGACGTATTGCTCTTCCCGACAATGAAGTCCTTAGACAAGTAACGCCCCAAAACCCCAGTATTTATGCGGGTTTCGAGAGTTGCGATGTCTCGGATTTACGCCATTTACGCCAAACTTACGCCAAACGATGCAGAAAGTTGTGCAGAGCGTAATCAATCGCATAATTGAATAATTAACTGCCACCGGGTAGCGAATGCAAAGCATTCGATTATACAGGAGATGATACGTTTGATTTGCGTACAAAACTATACCAAGAAGTACGGCGATAAAACCGTTGTGAACGATATCTCGTTCACCGCAAAAGACGGCGCTATCACCGGATTTATCGGTCACAACGGAGCCGGTAAATCAACAACGATCAAAGCGATCACGGGCGTTATTCGCCCGACAAGCGGTTCCATTACGATCAATGGGATCGACATCCAGAAGGACGGAAAAAAGGCGAAAAGTCAGTTCGGCTATGTTTCCGACAGCCCCGATCACTTTTTGCGACTAAGCGGAGTTGAATATCTGAATTTTATGGCGGATATTTATGATACGCCGTTAGAAGGAAGATCCGCGTTCATTGAGGATTACGCCAAACGCTTCGGCATTTACGACTCACTGAACGGCACGATCCTCTCGTATTCTCACGGAATGCGTCAGAAAATCATGATCATGGGCGCGCTGATTCATAACCCGTCCGTATGGATTTTGGACGAGCCCTTGACCGGCCTCGATCCGCAGTCGGCATTTGAGCTCAAACAGATGATGCGCGAACACGTAAAAAAAGGGAACTCGGTGTTCTTTTCAACACACGTGCTCGAGGTTGCCGAAAAGCTGTGCGACGAGATATGCATCATCAAAAAAGGAGAGCTTTTGTACTGCGGAACACTTGATGAACTGAGGGCTACGCACAAATCAAATGCTTCACTGGAAAACATTTTTCTTGAATTAACAGAAACAAAAGAATAATTGGAGGTAGTAAAAATGGTTATGTCTATTGTGTTTGGTGTATTAGGAGTCGGTTTGATTATTTTCGGCATAAAAATTCTTCTTACCGGCACACTTACAAAAAGCGAGGAGGCGAAAATCGCCTCGTATTCAAAGAAAGGCGCACGCACTTATAAGCTGATCAATGTCGTTATGTATATCGTTGTCGGTCTCTTTTTGATCGGAGAATGTATTGTCGATTTTCTCGAATTCCAAAAAATTCTTAACGATGTTTTTTTGATCAAAATGATTATGTTTGGCGTCATTATTCTTATGGTGATCGTTTACTTTATTGTCGCGTCAAAATGCAAGAAGATGACCGACAATGAGTGATCAAAATGTAACCGGCGAGTTTTCCAAGGTTAGAAAGCTCATTTCCGTTTTGGAAAAATGCAACGGAAACTCAAAGATCGGCGGCAGCGAAGCGCTGATCTCACCGAGAGCGGCAAAGATCCTTGCCGCTGTCGGATTGGTATTCCTGACCGCGACTTTGGCTGCTGCGGCTTTCTTTGCGGAACCCTTCATCTCACCGTACATCTCCCTGAGTGACTTCACAAAATTTTTGATGCTTATACTGCTTTTGTTCAGCCTTGTGCTATCGGTCAAAAACATCGTCACTGTGCTGTACACGGCGGACGATCTTCCCGTTTTGCTGCCTATGCCTTTTTCGGCAAGTCAGATCGTGGTAGCCAAGCTGACGGTAACCTTGAAGTTCCCGGTAGTTCTAAGCGTAATTCTGATCAACGCGAGCTTTTTCGGCTTCGGCTTACGGGCAGGAATGGGCGCAGCGTTTTACATCGGCACGGTGCTTTCAAGCTTCCTTATTCCCGTGACCGGTCTTGCGGTCGCCGCGCTGCTGACGGTCGTGATATTCAAGTGCTGCGGCTTTATCCGGAATCGCGATATCATGGTAGCGATCGGCGGTATCCTGACGATCGTGCTGACGGTTGGCTATTTGATCGTCAACAGTATTCTCAGCAGCAATGATTCCCCTGACGCTGCTTTCAGCGCCCTTTCGATGGTTGCAGGTTTATCTGACTGCTTCCCGAACGTAGCATTTATGAATGGCTTTATGTTCGACGGAAATATCATGGGACTGTTCATCAGCCTCGGTATTACCGCTCTAGCTATCGCTTTAGCCTTGCTTGTTATCAAGCTGTTCTATCTGTCCACAGCGCTTTCCATGCAAAATACCGGCTCTGCAAAAAAGCCTGTCGAAGAAAGCATGCTTTCCGCTCGAAAGAAGCGCAGCGTACTGAAAGTGCTGACCTCTTACGAGGCGAAAAATGCGCGTAGGAATCCGTCTTATATGATTTACGGTTTTGCCATGACCTTTATCTGGCCGCTGTTTCTTATTCTGCCGTTCGCTTTCGGCAAAAACGCGCTTTTCAGCTCCGCAAATGGCTCTGTTGACACAAGCGCCGCGCTGATCTGCGCTTTGCTTCTCGGTGTTGTTGCGTCCTGCTTTGCCTGCGGCTTAAACAATTTGGCCGGAACCGCCTTTTCGCGCGAAGGCGGCAGCTTCTTTATTTTACGCGCCATGCCGCTTGATTTTAAGGATTACTACAAGAGCAAGCTCCGCTTTTCCATGCTGATCTGTTCGCTCGGAAGCGTTTCGTACATCCTGATTCTCGGTATCGTTTGCATGGTGACCGGTATCGTTCCGATCACCGGCAGCTGGGTATTCCTGTACAGCGCGTTCGTCTGTGTCCTTTGCAACTTGATTTTTGTCAACCGTATGCTCGTGAGCAATGCCAAAAGTCCGGTTTTCAGCCGGGACAGTGAAACGGAAATATCACGCAAGCTGGGCGGTATAAACGCCGTTGCCCTTATCATCGGATTTGTGATGTATATCGCTCTGTTTGTTCTCATTATCATTGCGATGATACCGGAGCTTTCCGCGATATTCCTTAACAGCACAACGGTGACG
>CAMNHG010000140.1 GCA_946539105.1 uncultured Clostridia bacterium
CCGTAAATGCGTCTTTAGACGCTGCTAGTAAAATAGCCTTTAAGGCGCATAAGAACACTATTACTATTGTATTTACAGTATGGACAATAAAAAGTCAATCAGGAAAATCAAATCTGTACAGTTTTTTTCGGGTGAGCGCAAGCTTATTATGATGCTGAAGGGAGCTGTTTCGGAAGAATAAACTCCATTGCGTAAGGAATATTTTTTATCTCCGCCGTCTTTGCCGGCTTACAGCGTTCGCCGTCAACCGTCCATGCGGTTTCGTCCTCGCTCTCGAACCTGACCTGCTTTGCGCGGAACGCCTCGATTCCGTCTGACGCGTAATCACCTGTAATCAAAGCGCGCACGGTGCGCCTAAACATACCGGCGCTTTCGGGCTTTTTTATCAGCAGCACCTCATGCATTCCGTCCGAAAAATCAACATCGCTGCGGTTGTAACGCAGCACTCCTCCTATAGACACGGCGTTGCTTACAGCTCCGAAAATATAGCTGCCGCGGCAAACTTCCCTTTGACCGTCATACACCCTGATACGGTGTGCTTTTATTGAGGGGAGCTCGCGGACACACTCAAGAAAATAAGCGAGTCTGCCGAGCCGGTTTTTCATATTCTGAGGTGTTTGGTACGCGCTCTCCGAAAAAGCGCCGAAGGAAGCGACGTAAACAAAGCAACGGCCGTTTATTTTGCCTATATCAAGCTTTTCCCTTGTGCCGTCAAGAGCGTCCCGAATTGCCTGTGAAATATCCGTTGACAATCCCACCGACTCCGCAAAGTCATTGGTTGTTCCTGTCGGCAGATATGCTAACGGAGGGCGGTTTTGCAGCCCGGTCATTCCGTTAACGGTTTCGTTAAGCGTGCCGTCTCCTCCCGTGCAAATAACAAGCGGATATTTTTCTGCCATACTTCGGGCGATGCTTTCTGCCTCGCGCGGCTTTGCGTTTGTCATAACGTCGCAGTCATATCCGTGAAACCGGAACACCCTGCGCAGATATTCCGCGGTTTTACGGCGGTTTGACCTGCCTGCTTTGGGGTTTATAATCATTAACGCTTTCATACTGTCTCACTGTCCTTTTTAGTCATCATACGTTTTCTGATTGTTTCAACCACGCATATTGTGATTGCTCCGATTGCGACTCCCAACACCGCTCCGGCGAGAACGTCCGTAGGAAAATGCACGTACAGATACAGCCGCGAGAAGGCGACCATTACCGCCATTACCGCGGCGGGAATTCCCAGCCGCCTGTCATAATAAAACAGAACTGTTGCAGCGATAAAGCAGTGCAGTGTGTGACCCGAAGGAAATGAATAGTCCGCCGGAACGGCAACGAGCATTGCGACATCGGTGTTAATCCAGCAGGGGCGCTGCCGGGCAACAAGGTTTTTGAGAAGGATATTACCGATAACAAAGCCGCCTGCCAGCCCCGAAAGCTCCGCTATTCCGCACACGCGGTGTGACCGCCAAAACAAAAGAGCTATGCCAATTAAAATCAGGAATATGCCGTACTCTCCGAGGAGGGTAATCTTCGGCATCAAAAAATCAAGAAAACCGCATTTTAAATTTGCCTGTATCCAATCAAGTATCGCGAAATCAAATTGTTGAATCATATTTTCTCACTCCGCTGTTCGTGTGTTTCCGAAGGCTCGTTACCGCAAGTGACGCAAGCACTGATGCCGCAAGTATTCCGCCGACTGCCGGATACACAACACTGAGAGAATTGGTTGTGCCGTAAATCTCCAACACCCCCTGAAAAACGCTTCCTACACTGAACGCGGCAATGGCGGAATTCCAGAGATTCAGGAAAACGCGATTGGGATATTTGCGGACAAACAGCAAAACCAAATACAAGGTCACGCCCAAAACCAAAGGGAACGCAAAGGCGTAGATCATATAAAACGAGAATACGCCGTGACTGAACGTCTCATATATCGCGCCGAACAATACAAGAAACAGCGTGCCTGCAAGATTAAAAATCAAATGCTTTTTCAAAGTATTAACCGATGTATACAATATCACTCACTTCTCTTTCCTTAATACTTCTTCCGCTGGTTGGGTTGTTGATGACATTTCCGTTGAAATACATTGTAGACGAACCGCCGCCGTCAAGGTTATAGGCGGTCTTCACCCC
Source organism: uncultured Clostridia bacterium (assembly GCA_946539105.1). GTDB lineage: Bacteria > Bacillota > Clostridia > Oscillospirales > Acutalibacteraceae > Ruminococcoides. The sequence continues at coordinate 2,125 of CAMNHG010000140.1, forward strand.
GAGTTTCTGAATAAACTGTGCCATTTCATAAAGGCTGAGACCGTTGCTCTCCGAGGTTCTTCCGTCGGAAACAACAAAGACAAAATGGTTTGTATCAATCATTCCAATCGCGGTTCTCGGGTTGCTCGCCATAGCTTTTCCGACCTCGTCGTTGACTCCCACGGCAATTGAGCCGTTTTCCACCAGCGACGGTCCGAAGGTAAACGCCTGCCAAACACCCTTGCTAACCAGCTCATCTGCCGTATATTCGCTGTCGCTGACAACTTCCATTGTACCGTTTGCGTAAACGCAGAGAACATCAGAACCCTTTGCCGTGCCGCGGTAGACAACGCCGTTTCGGATAACATATCCGCTTTCCTGAACGCCGTAATAATCTCCGTTGACAGCGAGGATCGCGTTATTGGATTCCGCCATTGATGATGTGGTTTCCGTAATGTTTTTTCCGTAGGTATTATCGGCAAAAGCGGTTTTGAGGTATTCAGCGGAGCTCAGCTTTACATCGGCAACATAGATTTTAGTGTTGTACTCGTAATACTCCGTTAACGTCACCGATATGTTTTCATCCTGATAGCTTGTATCGGACGACGAAGGATTCGCCGCGGTGGAGTTATCCGACCGGCTTTGCGTGGCATAGGATGCTCCGCTGCTGTTATCCGTTTCATCACTGCCGGATGATTGTGACGTTACCGATGAGCTGCCGGCTGTATCATCACCGCTTTCGGCAAACAATGACGTGTTCACCGTTGTTCCGCTGACAACAGCCCTCGGAATCAAAAAAGTATCAAACGCGATATACGCGCTGAAGGCAATTAACGTTGTTGAAAAACAAATTGCCCAAAGATTTCTTTTCATGTCGCTTTCACTTCCTTTTTGAAAATAAAACTGTGCTGAATTAGGTAGTTAAAAATAAACAGGACTATTTCTGTAATTATTTTTGCCGTATACGCCGCTATGCCGAAGCCGATTAAGCCCTTTAGCACAAGCGTGTTGCATATCAGAATAAATACCGCTAAAGCGATGTATTTAAGCGCGGCGAAGGCGGCGTTGGCGTTTGACTGAAATACAACCTTTTTATTCAGAGTAAAATTAACCGTTCCGCTTACAAGCCTTGCGAGAACATTTGACAAAACCAATGAGCCTGTCAAGGCAGACAACAGACAAAACAAGCCGTAATCCACGCCGAAACTCAAAATTGATGAACCGCAGAATTTTAATATCTCAAAATAAATTTTTGCCGAATCCTTCACCGGGTTAAAATGCGAGGCAGAGTTGTTGTCAATATAAACCGTATCAATCCAAACCTCAAAGATCTCATAGCCGTCGCGGGCAAGTTCCATGAGCATATTCATTTCGTATTCATATCGACTGCCTTCAATGCTTAGCAACTTATCCGTGAGCTTGTCGCTGTAAGCACGCAGCCCTGTCTGCGTGTCATACACAGCGGCTTGCGTCGCGAAACGGTAAACAAGACGTGTCAGATTATTGCCCAAGCGGCTTCTGAGCGGAACCTTGCCCTCCATTTTTCTGCTGCCCAAAATCAATTTTGAACGGTTATTCTCAGCGGTATTCGCAATCCGTTTAATATCCTGCGTGCGGTGCTGTCCGTCGGCGTCCGCGTTTACAACGATATACGGAACAGCAAAATGCTCGCGGATATATTTTAAGCCCGTTTTTAAAGCTTCACCTTTTCCTCTGTTCTCATTATGGCAAATCACGTGCGCGTATTCGGTTGCGCTCTCAAATACATTGTCATAATCTTTTGTACTGCCGTCATTTACAATGATTACCTCAAAGCCCTCGAAATACAGCTCTTTCGCTGTTTGAATCATCTTTTCATCGGGCTTATAGGCGGGTATTAACGCAATTCTTTTCATGGAATTCACCTCCGTTATTTTTGTTAATAACAGAATAATATGAAAAACTGAAATTATACTTAAAATTTAAAAATAATTTCCAAAGTTATATTTTTTTGATTTATACTAATTCCTGATAGAAAGTAGACTTATATTTTGCGAGGATTATTTTCGC
>CAMNHG010000141.1 GCA_946539105.1 uncultured Clostridia bacterium
CGCATTTTTTTAAGGCACTTTTTCTGAAAGCGCATATCGCCTACCGCGAGCACCTCGTCCATTATCATAATTTCGGCGTCGAGGTGAGCGGCTACCGAGAACGCCAGTTTAACGAACATTCCGCTGGAATAGCGTTTTACCGGCGTATCAATAAACTTTTCACACTCGGAAAACTCAATGATTTGGTCAATCTTTTTGCTGACCTCAGCCCTGCTCATTCCGAGAATCGCGCCGTTTAGGTAAATATTCTCCCTGCCGGTAAGCTCGGCGTGAAAGCCGGTGCCGACTTCAAGCATACTGGCGATTCGTCCTCTGTAGGCAAAGTCGCCGTCGCTGGGAGAAGTAACCCTTGACAACAGCTTTAACAATGTGGATTTACCCGCGCCGTTTGCACCGATTATGCCGACTCTCTCTCCCCTTTTTACCTCGATATTGACGTCGTTAAGTGCTAAAAAGGTATCGCCCTTTTCATACTCAGGTCTGCCGATAACAGAGTTTGGATCGTCGCGGCCTCTGCGCTTGGCGTACCAGCTCTGCAAATCGCGTCTGAGCGTTCCCGAGCCGATTGCGCCGAGGCGGTATTCCTTTGAAAGATGTTCGGTTTTAATAACACAGTTTTCTTTCAGCTTTATCATAAATTACACCGTATCAATAAAATTCTTTTCTACCTTGTTAAACACAATTACTCCCCAGAACAGCAGCACAAGCGTTACGGCAAGGCTGATAAGCAAAAACTGCCATTCAAAGCTGCCGCTTCCCAAAAACGCGCAGCGGTAGGTCTCTACAATAGGGGCTACGGGGTTAAGCAGCATAAGCCAGCGGAAGTTTTCGGGTACTCTTGAAATAGGATATACCACGGGTGTGATGTACATTAACAGCGACACACCGAAGCTGACAAGCACGTTTAAGTCCCTGTATTTGGTTGTAATTGACGAGATTATAAGCCCCATTCCTGTGCCGAGCAAAGCGGTTTGCACCACAAGGAACGGTGTGAGTAAAATCAGTAAATTCGGGTGGACGTTCGCGCCCATCAGCGAATATATTATTACCAAAATTACGTAAACGGCCGTTTGGAGCAAAAAGTTTATCAGGTTGTAAAGAATTGCCGAGATAGGCATTACAAGCCTTGGATAATAGACCTTTCCGAACAGCCTTGCGTTGCTCAAAAATGTTCCCGACGCGCGGTTAAGACAGCTTGAAAAGAAGTTCCACAGTATATTGCCCGACATATAGAACAAAAACTGCGGTGTTCCGTCGGTGGGAATACCGGCGATTACTCCGAAAATTACGGTGAACACAGTGGTGGACAGCAGCGGATTCAGGATTATCCACAAAGGTCCGAGCACGGTTTGCTTGTAAGAGGTGGTAAGGTCGCGCTTTACAAACAAAATTATAAGGTCGCGGTACTTCCAAAGTTCTTTTAAATTTACACTAAACAGTTTTTGTTTAGAGCTTACATATGTGATATCATCATTCACGCATAATCACTTCCGTAAATGTACTGTACTATAACATAATGAATTTTATCATATTAATAATTTTGTGTCAAATAAGGTTGATTTGTTCTTAAAATAATGATAAAATAGATGTTGCGGATTAAAAATGAAAGGATGTTTATTATGATAAAATCTATCGCAATTAAGTCTACAGGTCTTTTGCTTGCGGTATTGCTCGCTTTTTCGGCGGTAATGCTGACAGGCTGCGGACAGAAAAAGGAATCATCAAGCAATGCTTCTTCAAAGTCGTCTGCAATTTCGGCTTCGCCTAAATCAAGCAAGGCTGACGCTTACGCAGGAGAGTATAAAATTCCCGACAACGCCGTTAAGGGCACAATCACCGTTAAGGACTACGGCGATATCGAGTTTGCACTTCTCCCCGACGTTGCTCCCGAGACCGTTGAGAACTTCAAAACCCTGGTTAACAACAAGTTTTACGACGGCCTTACCTTCCACAGAATTATGGAGGGCTTTATGATTCAGGGCGGCGACCCTCTCGGCAACGGCACAGGCGGTAATGATAAGAAAATCAAGGGTGAGTTTTCGGCAAACGGCGTTAACAACACTCTTAAGCACGTAAGAGGCGTAATTTCAATGGCGCGTTCGCAGGACTTTAACAGCGCAAGCTCGCAGTTCTTTATTGTTCAGGAGGACAGCAACTTCCTCGACGGTCAGTATGCAGCCTTCGGCGTTGTTACAAAGGGTATGACCGTGGTTGACAAAATTGCAAAGGACGCTAAGCCTACCGACAACAACGGCACTATTCCCAAGGCAAATCAGCCTGTTATCGAAAAAATCGTTATCAACGGTTAATATTCTTTTTTAGAATTTTAGGGGTTGGCTCTGAGCTCAGCTGAGAAGGAGTCAGCCCTTTATATATAAGGCAGAACCGCACACCTGAACTATGCGGTATCGCCTTAATAAATTCGGATGTGAGTTTAATGAAAAAAACAAAATATTTATCGCTTATTCTAGCTCTGCTAATGATAGCGGTGCTTGCGGCGTGCGGACAAAACGCGGAAAGCTCAGCAGAAGCAAGCACGCCCGACGAAGCGGTTGCGGCGATGAACAACGCTCAAAAGCAGGACGCGACCTCCGCTGTGCATACCGACGCAATACAAACCGAACCGCCTGAGCCAAGCTATGAGCTTTTGCAACAAAAGGTTGCCAATATGACCTTGCAGGAAAAGGTCGGTCAGATGTTCTTTGTCGCGCTGCCGGACGAAAACGCGGCACAGACCGCAAAACAATACAACTTGGGCGGATATATTCTGTTCGGCAAAGACGTTGACGGCAAAACCGCAGAGGAACTTAAAGCCGATATTCAGGAATTTCAAAGCGAATCAAAATACAATATGTTGGTAGGCGCGGACGAGGAAGGCGGCACGGTGGTACGCATAAGCTCTAACCCGAACCTCTCCCCCTCGCCGTTTTTATCTCCGAAGGATTACAGCAAAAACGGCGGTATTGAAGCGGCGGTTAAGGCGGAAAGCGATAAGGCCGATTTGCTTCTGTCACTCGGAATTAACGTAAATCTCGCGCCGGTATGCGATATTACAAAAAATCAGGATTCGTTTATGTACGACCGCTCTTACGCGGACAACGCAAAGGATGTCAGCGAATTTGTGTCGAAAACCGTTGAGGTGTACAATTCGAAAAAACTCGGCTGCGTGCTTAAGCACTTTCCCGGGTACGGCGATAACGTCGATACTCATACAGGCTCGGCAACCGACAGCCGAAGCTACGCGGAGCTTGCCTCAAACGATTTTTTACCGTTTGAAGCCGGAATTAAGGCAGGCGCAGGCGCGGTTATGGTGTCGCACAATGTTGTCACCGCCATAGACCCGCAGTACCCGGCGTCGCTGTCAGACAAGGTTCATCAGGTTATCAGGCAGGATTTGAATTTTAAGGGCGTGATTATTACCGACGACCTTAATATGGACGCAATAAAGAATATAGCCGGAGAGCAAAGCCCTGCCGTGCTCGCGGTTAAGGGCGGCAACGATATGATTTGTTCGACTTCCCTTGACGGTTATCAGGCGATTATCGACGCGGTAAACAAGGGTGAGATCCCGGTTGAGCAGATTGACCAGTCGGTTGTAAGAATTTTAAAATGGAAGCAAGACTTAGGAATTTTAGGCTTTTAAGGAGAAATAATGGAATACTCAAGCATATTATCACAGCAATTCAACATCAAAGAGGAGTACGCGCAGAACATTATTACCCTGCTTGACGACGGTAACACAATTCCGTTTATTGCGCGTTACCGCAAGGAAATGCACGGCTCTATGGACGACCAGCTTATCCGCGAGTTCAGCGATAAGCTAAACTACCTGCGCGGCCTTGACAAGCGCAGAGAGGAAATCCGCGGACTGATTGAGGCTCAGGAAAAGCTGACGGACGAGATTAACTCGGCACTCGACAAGGCGCAGACCTTAAGCGAGCTAGAGGATATTTACCGCCCGTACAAGCCCAAGAGAAAGACAAGGGCAACTGTAGCCAAGCAGCGCGGACTTGAACCGCTCGCGCTTGCGATTATCAAGCAGGAAAAGGGCT
>CAMNHG010000142.1 GCA_946539105.1 uncultured Clostridia bacterium
AATCAATATCATAATCAGGTGCGCGATGCTCGCGGCAATCCACGCGATAAAGCACTGCCAGACCACTACTCCCAGCGACCAGCGCACTCCGAGCTCTCGCTTGATTGAAGCGATTGAAGCCACGCAGGGGGTGTAGAGCAGCGAGAACACAAGCATTGATACCGCCGAAGTGGAGCTTAATACCGAGCTTACGTTGCCGCCGAACAGTACGTTGAAAGTCGAAACTACGCTTTCCTTCGCCATAAATCCGCTTATCAGCGAGGTGCAAATCCGCCAGTCGCCCAAGCCCAGCGGTGACATCACGGGCACGAGAAGTCCGGATATTTTCGCCAGTATGCTTTCGCCCGGGTCGGTGACAAGCCTAAATCGCAAATCAAAGCTCTGCAGCAGCCATATTACAATAGTTGCGATTAAAATTACCGTGAACGCCCTTGACAAAAAGTCCTTTGCCTTTTCCCATAAAAGCTGCATAACGTTTCGAACTCCCGGCAGGCGGTAGTTGGGCAGCTCCATTACAAACGGCACCGCGCCGCCCTTAAACAGCGTGCTCTTGAATACCAGTGCCATTCCGATTCCGATTAGTATTCCGAGTATGTACAAGCCGAGCATAATCAGCCACTTGTATTTCGGGAAGAACGCGTCTACAAAAAACGCGTAAATCGGCATTTTTGCCGAACAACTCATAAACGGCGTGAGCAGAATCGTCATCTTTCTGTCTCGCTCACTCGGCAGAGTTCTTGTTGCCATTACCGCCGGAACGGTACAGCCGAAGCCGATTAACATCGGAACAATGCTCCTGCCCGAAAGTCCTATTTTGCGCAGAGCCTTGTCCATAAAAAACGCCACTCTCGCGATATATCCGCTGTCCTCGAGCAGCGAAAGGAACAAAAACAGCGTTACGATTATCGGCAAAAAGCTAAGTACGCTTCCCACGCCCTTGAAAATACCGTCGATTACAAGCCCGTGGATTACGTCATTTACGCCCGCACTTGTCAACGCGGAATCGACAACGCTTGTCAAGCTGTCAACACCCAAGCCCAGCAGCTTTTGTAAATTTCCGCCGATTACGCTGAATGTCAGGAAAAACACTAAGCCCATTATCAAAATGAACATCGGCACGGCGGTGTATTTGCCGGTCAGAATTTTGTCGATTTTCTCAGAACGCAGGCTTTCTCTGCTCACGCCCGGCTTGGTTACGGTCGCGGAGCAAACCCTCTTGATAAACCCGAAGCGCATATCCGCAATCGCTGCCGCACGGTCAAGCTCGCGTTCCTTTTCCATCTGCAAAACGATGTGCTCTATCATTTCAAGCTCGTTTTGGTCCAGCTTAAGAGCCTTTATAATCAGCTCGTCGCCCTCAATTACCTTGCTCGCCGCAAAACGCTTAGGAATGCCTGCCTGCTTTGCGTGATCCTCAATCAGGTGGCTTATTCCGTGAAGGCAGCGGTGAACCGCTCCGCCGTTTTGGGTGGAATCGCAGTAGTCCTGAGGGACGGGCTTTTCCTGATAATGCGCGATGTGCACGGCGTGGCGCACGAGCTCGTCAACACCCTCGTTTTTGGCGGCGGAAATCGGCACAACAGGTACGCCTAGCCGCAGCTCCATCTCGTTTACGTCGATTGAACCTCCGTTTGAGGTCAGCTCGTCCATCATATTCAGTGCCACAACCATCGGCACGTCCATCTCGAGCAGCTGCATTGTGAGGTATAGGTTTCGCTCGATGTTGGTTGAATCGACAATATTTATAATCGCCTTCGGCTTTTGCTCAAGCACAAAGTTGCGCGATACAATTTCCTCGCTCGAATACGGCGACATCGAGTAAATTCCCGGCAGGTCGGTAACAAGCGTGTCGGGATGACCTTTAATTACGCCGTCCTTGCGGTCTACGGTAACTCCCGGGAAGTTGCCGACGTGCTGGTTAGAGCCGGTCAGCTGGTTAAACAGAGTGGTTTTGCCGCAGTTTTGATTGCCGACAAGCGCGAAGGTCAGCTGCGTGCCGTCGGGCAGGGGATTGCCGCTGCCCTTTGCGTGGAACTTTCCGCCCTCGCCCAGTCCCGGGTGGGCGGCTTTCTTTCGCGGCTTTTTAGGTTTCTGTGCTTCAGCCTTTTTATCGACAGGCTCAACCTCAATTTTATCCGCGTCGTCAATCCTCAATGTCAGCTTATAGCCGTGAATCAACAGCTCTACAGGGTCGCCGAGCGGAGCGTACTTTACCACGGTGATTTCTGCGCCCGGGATTATGCCCATATCCAAAAAGTGCTGTCTTAACGCGCCCTCGCCGTTGAGCTTTACAACGCGGGCGGTATCTCCGATTTTTATATTCTTTAACGTAGTCATATCCTATCTTCCTCAATATTATTGTACAGAGTAATTTTACCACACTTCGGTAGGTTAATCAATACATTTAAATTACAGCAGTGGGGAGAGTTAAAATTGACTTTCAACATGTTTTGTGATATAATATCACCATCAAACAAAAAGCGAGGTGAGTTACGTGACTAACAGCGACAGTTACGGTCCCGGAGGGCGGATTCGACAGTGCAAATTACCGCGGAGCGTTCGGCTGTATGCCGCGTAACCGCTTATTTGTATTGCCGTTTATCCCTCTGATTTTCAGGGGGATTTTTTGCGCCCGAACCGTTTCTATCAAAATTTCGATAACGGAGGGAAGTTATGGCAAAGGAAAAAATTATTAACGACAACGCTCTTGTTACGGCTGAAAAGCCCGACTATGAGAGCGAAATTATCCGGGTAATCAAGGGCAATTATTCGCCCAAGGCGGCTCTTGAAAAATTGCAGGATTACCACGGAAGCGACATCGCACAGGCTATGGACAGCCTTACGCTTCAGGAGCGCAAAAAGCTGTACCGTATTTTGGACGCGGATATGCTGTCCGACGCGCTCGAAAGGCTCGATGATGAGGAAGCCGGCGCGTATCTGAATGAGATGGACTTAAAGAAGGCGGCAAAGGTAGTGTCGAACCTCGAAACCGACGCCGCTGCGGATATACTAATGGAAATCGGCAAGGAAAAACGCCTGCTGATTATCGAGGAGCTTAACCCCGAGGTTAAAAAGGATATCAGGCTTATCGCGTCGTTCGACGACGACGAAATCGGCAGCAAGATGACCACCAACTGCATTGTTATCCGCGAGAATTTGAGCGTTAAAGAGGCGATGAGAGAGCTTGTCGCCCAGGCAAAGAAGAACGACAATATCTCGACCCTTTTTGTCACGGATGAAAACGAAGAATACTACGGCGCGATTGATTTGAAAGACTTAATCACCGCCGACGGAGACGTGCCGGTTGACGATTTGATTGTAACGTCGTTCCCGTATGTGTACGCGCACGAGAGCATTGACGACTGTATCGAAAAGCTGAAGGACTACTCCGAGGCTTCAATCCCCGTGCTGGACAACTCAAACTCGCTGCTGGGTGTAATCACCGCCCAGAGCCTGATTGAGGTTGTTGACGACGAGATGGGCGAGGACTACGCAAGGCTGGCAGGTCTTACCGCGGAGGAGGACTTAAAGGAGCCTCTGCTTATGAGTATCCGCAAGCGTCTGCCGTGGCTGATTGCGTTGCTCGGACTCGGCATTATCGTCTCGGCGGTTGTCGGCTCATTCGAGAAGGTAGTCGCTCAGCTCACGCTGATTATGGCGTTCCAGTCGCTGATTTTGGATATGGCAGGTAACGTAGGAACCCAGTCGCTCGCGGTGACAATCCGCGTACTGACCGATGAAAATTTGAGCTTTTCGCAAAAGTTCAGGCTTGTTATAAAGGAAACCAGAGTTGGTATTTTTAACGGACTTATCCTCGGTGTGATTTCCGTGCTGTTCGTAGGACTTTACATTATGTTTATCAAGCACCACGACGCCGGATTCTCATTCGCTGTTTCGGGTTGTATCGGCTTTGCGCTGCTCGTTGCGATGGCGGTGTCAAGCGCGATAGGCACGCTGATTCCGCTGTTCTTCAAGAAGATTAAGGTTGACCCGGCGGTGGCTTCGGGTCCGCTGATTACAACCGTAAACGACCTTGT
>CAMNHG010000143.1 GCA_946539105.1 uncultured Clostridia bacterium
TTTTTCGGGTTATGGGTTTAATTAAAATTCCGCGCCATATTAATTCAGTCGGGAACAAAACGTTTCGGGAAAGCAAGCCTATCCACCCGACCGAAATTTTCAATTTTCAACTTTCAACTTTCAATTACAAATAAAAACCCCTTGCAACATTCACCCCTCTAATATATAATAAAACCATAGCAAAGGGGGCTTTGATATGATTAAAAAATTCACGCTCGGAAAGCCGTTTTTCACAGGCGCGGTTGTCCGCGAAACAAGCGCGACAGACCTAAGCGGTTTTCCGTATAAATACACGCAAAACAAGGGATTTTCATTTGAAATACCGCTCGGCAGTGACGACATCGTTTACGGCCTGGGCGAGACAACGCGCGGCATTAACAAGCGCGGCTGGATTTACGAAAGCTGGTGCACCGACGATCCGTTCCACACCGAGGGCAAGCGTTCGCTTTACGCCGCTCACAACTTTATTATAGTTTCGGGCGAACAGAACACCGGAATTTTCATTGACTTTCCGTCAAGAATCCGCTGGGACATCGGCTATTCAAGGGCAGATACCGCGAGAATCGAGCTTGAAGGAACTGACTTTGACATCTACATCATCGGGGGCGAAACTCCGCTTAAGGTCGTCCGAGAGTTCCGCGCGTTAATCGGCAAAAGCTATCTGCCGCCGTTTTGGGCGTTCGGCTTTCAGCAGAGCCGCTGGAGCTACCACAACAGCGAGGCGGTTGACCGGATAATCGACGGCTACGACAGGGCAGGGATTCCGCTCGACTGCGTGTACCTCGACATCGACTACATGGACAGCTTTAAGGACTTCACGGTTGACGGTTCAAAGTTCCCTGATTTTGAGCGGTTTGTCGCTGAAAAGAAGGAGAAAGGTATCCGCCTTATCCCGATTATCGACGCAGGAATTAAGGCAGAGGAAGGCTATGAAATCTTTGACGAGGGCGTTAAAAACGGCTATTTCTGCAAAAAGGCGGACGGCTCCGACTTTGAGGCAGGCGTATGGCCGGGAATCTGCCGTTTTCCCGACTTTTTGCGCGGTGACGTCCGCGAGTGGTTCGGCTCGAAGTATAAAAAGCTGATTGATATGGGAATTGAGGGCTTTTGGAACGATATGAACGAGCCTGCGCTGTTCTACTCCGCCGACGGCATTAAAAACGCGCTTGAAAAGGCTTCGTCGCTGAAGGGGCAAAACCTTGACCTCGGCAAGTTTTTCAACCTGAAGGACACCTTTGCGGGGCTTTCGAACAACGGCAACGACTACGCCTCAATCTACCACACGGTGGACGGCGAACAGGTTAACCACCAAAAGGTTCACAACCTCTACGGCGCGAATATGACAAGGGCGGCAGGCGAATATTTTGAGAAGGAGTACGGCGAGGGAAAAATCCTGATGTTCTCTCGCGCTTCCTACATCGGCGCGCACCGCTTCGGCGGAATCTGGTTCGGCGACAATCACTCGTGGTGGTCGCACATTCTGCTCTGCCTAAAAATGCTCCCGGGTGCCAATATGTGCGGATTTTTGTACAGCGGAGCCGACCTCGGCGGCTTTAACGAAAACGCCACGCGCGACTTGGTGCTCCGCTTTACGGCTCTCGGAGTTTTCACGCCCCTTATGCGCAACCATTCCGCGCTCGGCACGCGCGACCAGGAGTGCTTTGCTTTTGAAAATACAGAGGATTTCAGGGACGTTGTCCTTGTGCGCTACCGCCTGATTCCGTACCTTTACGATACATTCAAAAAGGCGCGCGAAAACGGCGATATGATTTTCCGTCCGCTGTCGTTCGACTACCCTAGTGATAAAATCGCGCGCGAATGCGAAACCCAGCTTATGCTCGGCGACGAGTGTATGATCGCGCCTGTTTATGAGCAGAACGCAAGCGGCAGGACGGTCTACCTGCCCGAGGATATGACCTTTGTAAAGCTGAGCGGAGAGCGCGTGACAAAGCAGGATCTGAAAAAGGGACTGCATTATGTGGAAGTCGCGCTCAACGAGGTTCCGCTCTTCATAAAAAAAGGCAAAAAAATCCCCCTGTGCAAGCCGGCAATGAGAACAAGCCTGCTTGATACAGAGGAGCGAGAATATATTTAGAGTTAAGAGTTGAGAGTTGAGAGTTTAGAGTTTAATTATTTATAGGAAAAGTGTAATTGTTGACGATTGTTTAATTTTTCAGGAAACGTTTGTTAATAACCGTAGGGGCGGACCCGTGTGTCCGCCCGCAGGACAGGAACATATCATTTGATATATATAAACGTTTTGTGTGCTGAATTATACGTTCGTTTATCGCGATAAAATCGGATTGTCCGGTAAACACGGTTCACGTTTCCCGGGCGGACACATGGGTCCGCCCCTACAATTATTCATTATTCATCATTCATTATTCATTACTACCGTCTGCCCCCTCCGTCATTTTGCAAGCAAAATGCCACCTCCCCCGCAAGCGGTGGAGGCTTTAAAAGAATTTCAAATCGGAGCGGAGCGACCCTTAATTATCAATTTTCAATTATCCATTTTCAATTTATTTATATTCCGTGCACATTCAAAAGAATATTTTTAATCTCGTAGAGCTTTTCGGACAAATCCACGTAGTAATCGTGCGGATTTTCGAAACGCTTTACCTCGTCCCAGAGCAAGTCGAGCTGGTCGCGGCAGTATCGCGCAATCTGCTCAATCGTCGGGCAGTCGTACACGCACTCGCCGTTTTCAAATACCTTAACAAGCAACTCCTTGGCTGTATAATCAGTCAAGGTTTTTGTTTTCCAGGTGGCGTTCGGGTCAAAAATCGTGTGCTCTCTGCTGTCGTCAACAACCTCGTCATACACGCAGAGCTCGTCGGCAAGTGCCTTTCCGCTCTCGCGGTCGTAGTAGCGGTAGAGCTTCTTAAAGTGCGGATTTGTAATCTTGGCGGTGTTCTCGCTGACCTTGATTTTCGGCTCGATATCGCCCGAGGCGTTCTCTACGGCAACCAGCTTGTAAACTCCGCCGAACACAGGCGAGCTCGAGGAGGTAATCAGCCTCTCGCCCACGCCGAAGGTGTCAATCTGCGCGCCCTGCATCATAAGGTCGCGAATCAGCTTTTCATCAAGCGCGTTTGAGGCTGTGATTTTGCACTCGGTAAGCCCTGCGTCGTCGAGCATTTTACGCGCCTTTTTTGAAAGGTACGAAATATCGCCCGAATCAAGGCGGATTGCGCACTTTGTCTTGCCAAGCGGCAGCAGCACCTCTTTGAACGCCTTAATCGCGTTCGGAATGCCGCTTTTGAGGGTGTTGTAGGTATCGACCAAAAGCGTGGGGTTGTCGGGGTAAAGCTCGCAGTAGGTTTTAAATGCGTCGTACTCGCTGTCGAACATCTGAACCCACGAATGAGCCATCGTACCGCCGGCAGGCACGCCGTAAAGCTCGTCGGTAATGGTGCAGGCTGTGCCCTTGCAGCCGCCGATATACGCCGCTCTCGCGCCCATAATCGCGCCGCTTGCTCCCTGTGCGCGGCGTGAGCCGAACTCCAGCACCGCCCTGCCCTGAGCCGCGCGTACAATGCGGTTTGCCTTGGTGGCAATCAGGGTCTGGTGGTTGAGGGTGAGCAGCACAAAGGTCTCGATAAGCTGCGCCTCAATGGCAGGAGCCTTGACGGTCATAATAGGCTCGTTCGGGAACACCGGAGTTCCCTCGGGCACGGCGTAGATGTCTCCGCTGAACTTAAAATCGCGCAGATACGCCAAAAATCCCTCGTCAAAAATCCCCTTTGAGCGCAGGTAGTCGATGTCGTCCTGATCAAAGTGAAGCTCCTTTATATATTCAATAACCTGCTCAAGCCCCGCGGCGATTGCAAAACCGCCGTTGTCGGGAACCTTGCGGAAGAAAACGTCAAAATAAACCGTGCGCTTGTAAAAGCCGTTCTTAAAATAGCCGTTCGACATAGTGAACTCGTAAAAGTCGCACAGCATAGCCATATTTTCTTTTCTCATAACACGCCTCCGTGAATTGATTATCAGTCTTGTTTTATTGTATCAATCCG